>NZ_JBQEAU010000006.1:0-54824 GCF_052108595.1 Advenella sp. | reverse complement strand
TGTGGATCCGAAAAACTTCGACGAAAAATCCTTTGTGGATTTCAAGGGTGATGTTTGCATTATTCCGCCGAACTCGTTTGCGCTTGCCCGCACCGTTGAGTATTTCCGCATTCCGCGCGAAGTGCTCACCATCTGCCTGGGTAAAAGCACTTACGCGCGCTGCGGCATTATCGTGAATGTGACGCCTCTGGAGCCTGAGTGGGAAGGGCATGTTACGCTGGAGTTTTCCAACACGACACCGTTGCCCGCAAAAATCTATGCTGGCGAGGGATGTGCCCAGTTTCTGTTCCTGCAGGGCGACGAGGTATGCGAAACGTCATACCGTGATCGTGGTGGGAAGTATCAGGGTCAACAAGGCGTCACACTTCCAAGAACATAATCAGGCTATTTGATCAGCCAGCCAGGAGTACCCGATGAAATTTCGTTTCCCCATCGTCATCATTGACGAAGACTTCCGCTCGGACAGTGCGTCCGGTTTCGGTATCCGTGCTCTTGCCGATGCCATCAAGGCAGAAGGCGTCGAGGTTCTTGGCGTTACCAGTTACGGCGACCTGAGTTCATTTGCCCAGCAGCAAAGCCGGGCCAGCGCCTTTATCCTGTCCATCGATGATGAAGAGTTCGATATCGACTCGCGCGAAGACGTGGCGCACGCCATCCGCAATTTGCGAACCTTTATTGGCGAGCTGCGTTTTCGCAATGAAGACATACCCATTTATCTGTATGGCGAGACCCGCACATCCGAACATATTCCCAATGACATCCTGCGCGAACTGCATGGTTTCATTCATATGTTCGAGGACACGCCCGAGTTCGTGGCGCGCCATATTATTCGCGAATCCAAGAGCTATCTGGACGGGCTCTCGCCGCCGTTTTTTCGCGAGCTGGTCAAGTATGCGCAGGATGGTTCCTACTCCTGGCATTGCCCGGGTCACTCCGGCGGCGTGGCATTTCTGAAAAGCCCGGTCGGGCAGATGTTTCACCAGTTCTTCGGTGAAAACATGCTGCGCGCTGACGTCTGCAATGCGGTCGAGGAACTGGGCCAGTTGCTGGACCATACCGGCCCGGTGGCCCAGTCAGAGCGCAACGCCGCCCGTATCTTTCATGCCGATCATTGCTATTTCGTGACCAATGGCACCTCTACCTCCAACAAGGTGGTGTGGCACGCCAACGTGGCCAACGATGACGTGGTGGTGGTTGATCGCAATTGTCATAAATCGATCCTGCACGCCATTACCATGACAGGTGCAATACCGGTTTTTCTGCGTCCAACGCGCAACCACCTGGGTATTATCGGTCCGATCCCGCTCGAAGAGTTCGACCCCGAAAACATACAGAAGAAAATCGAAGCCAACCCGTTTGCCCGCAAGCTCAAGAACAAGACGCCGCGCATTCTGACGCTCACGCAAAGCACCTATGATGGCGTGATCTACAACGTGGAAACGATCAAGGAAAAGCTGGGCAGTATCGTTGATACGCTGCATTTTGACGAAGCCTGGTTGCCGCATGCGGCCTTCCACGAGTTCTATGCAAATATGCACGCGATCGGCCCGAACCGGCCGCGCAGCCAGGACGCAATGGTGTTTGCCACGCACTCCACACATAAACTGCTTGCCGGTATTTCCCAGGCGTCGCAGATCGTGGTGCAGGAGTCCGAGACCCGCAAACTGGATCGCAATATTTTCAACGAAGCGTATCTGATGCATACCTCTACGTCGCCGCAGTACGCGATTATTGCGTCCTGCGATGTGTCGGCCGCAATGATGGAGCCGCCCGGTGGCACCGCGCTGGTTGCCGAGAGTATTCGCGAAGCCCTGGATTTTCGCCGGGCCATGCGCAAGGTGGCCTCGGAATACGGCCGCAATGACTGGTGGTTCAAGGTCTGGGGGCCAAACCGTCTGGTCTCCGAAGGCATCGGTCTTCAGGAAGACTGGGTACTCGAGTCGGGTGACGAGTGGCACGGTTTTGGCGATCTGGCCGAGAACTTCAATATGCTGGATCCGATCAAGGCGACCATTATTACGCCGGGACTGGATATCGACGGCAACTTTGCAGACAGCGGCATTCCTGCGGCGCTGGTGACCAAATACCTGGCCGAGCATGGCATTGTGGTGGAAAAAACCGGCCTGTATTCGTTCTTCATCCTGTTTACCATTGGCATCACCAAGGGCCGCTGGAACACGCTGGTAACGGCGCTGCAGCAGTTCAAGGATGATTACGATCGCAATGCGCCGCTGTGGCGCATCCTGCCCGAGTTCTGCGCCGACTTCAAACAGTATGAACGCATGGGGTTGCGCGATCTGTGCCAGAAAATTCATGAAGCCTACAGCGAGAACGATGTGGCGCGCCTGACGACCGAAGTCTATCTGTCTGATATGGTGCCGGCGCTCAAGCCTTCGGATGCGTTTGCCAAAATGGCGCACCGCGAGGTCGAGCGTGTCCCGCTGGACGAGCTTGAAGGCCGCGTAACCGGGGTGCTGCTCACGCCGTATCCGCCGGGTATTCCGCTGCTTATTCCGGGCGAGCGCTTTAACAAGACCATTGTGGAGTATCTGAAATTTGCGCGCGGTTTCAACGCGAAATTTCCAGGCTTCGAAACCTTTATCCATGGCCTGGGTCATGTGGTCGAGGAGGATGGTCGTCACTTTTTCTACGTGGACTGCCTGAGACTGGATGAGTGAATCTGTTGATGTCGTGATCATCGGCGCCGGTGCTGCCGGCCTGATGTGCGCGGCGGTGGCTGGCCAGCGTGGCCAGCGGGTGGTCCTGCTGGATCATGCCAGCCGGCTGGCGGAGAAAATCCGGATCTCCGGTGGCGGCCGATGCAATTTCACCAATATAGGCACCACCTGGCAGCAATTTCTGTCCGCCAATCCGGCGTTCTGTCGATCGGCCCTGTCTGCCTATACGCCAGAAGACTTCCTGACGCTGGTGCGCAGCCATGGCATTGCCTGGCATGAAAAGCACAAGGGCCAGCTGTTTTGCGACGACAGCAGCGAGCAGATTATCGATATGCTGGTGGCCGAGTGCGAAAAGGGCGGCGTGAAGCGGCGCATGCAAGCGACCGTGAGCGCGATTGGCCAGGAAAATGGGCGCTTTACGGTGCAGACCCAGAATGGGATGCTGACGGCCGATAAGCTGGTGATCGCAACCGGCGGCATGGCCATTCCCCAGTTGGGCGCGACCGATTTCGGACTGAAGGCGGCGCGCCAGTTCGGGCTGAAAATCATTGAGCCTCGCCCCGCGCTGGTTCCGCTGACCTTCGATCAGCAAAGCTGGAAGCCGTTTGCCGAGCTCTCGGGGCTGGCGGTGCCGGCCAGGCTGGAGACGGGGCAAGGCAAGCGCAGAGGGCACTTCGATGAAGACCTGCTGTTTACCCACCGCGGCCTGTCGGGCCCGGGAATCCTGCAGATTTCCAGCTATTGGGAACCCGATACGCCGATCCACATTGATTTGCTGCCGGGCCGGCAACTGGCGCAGGAGCTGGTGCAGCGCAAGAAGGGTAGCAGGCAAAGCCTGGTGCATGCTCTGAGCGAAGTCTGGCCGCGTCGGCTGGCCGAGAACTGGCTGCAATACCGGGGCATGCTGCCGGCACAGCGGCTGGCCGATACGGCCGACAAGCCGCTGATGCAACTGGCAGACAGTGCGCAACCGTGGACCCTGACGCCTTCCGGAACCGTGGGCTACAAAAAGGCCGAAGTGATGCGCGGCGGCGTGGACACGCGCGCGCTGGACCAGAAATCCATGCAGGCACGCAACGTGCCGGGACTGTATTTTATTGGTGAGGTGGTCGATGTGACCGGCTGGCTGGGGGGTTACAACTTTCAGTGGGCCTGGGCGTCTGCGATGGCCTGCGGCCGCGCCCTGTCAACGTGAGGTAATGCGGGGTTGGCTAGTCGAAGGTGGCGCTGGTCATCATGTGTTGTTATGCGGCGGCGCTGCCGCGATATTTTCAAATGGCAATGACAACAGTGGGTTCAGATAAAAGTGTTCAGGCAGGGTACCGGTCCGGCGGGCGGCCATGTGTGGCGACCGCTGTATAAATTATAAGAATGTGAATGCCGGCCCGGTCAGCCCTGGACGACCCGTTTAGAAGCCCAGGTCAATATTGGCGATTTTCCGGGCATCGATCACGATTTCACGACCGCTGGGTGAATAGCCAGTCAGGCGAAAGCCGGTATCGGTTTTACTGCCCATCAGGGACAATTCAAAGCTGTTTTCGTCGGTGCCGAAAGACTGGTCAACCGCAGTATATGCCTTGATTTTCAGGTTGGCGACGATTTCATCGTTGCCGTCGGACTGGATGGTGCCTGAATACAAGTAATGGGCATCGCCCCCCCGGACCTTGTTGTCTTCTACGACCGTCACTCCGGCGTGGGCTTTGGAATCTGCGATCACTGTTGCGTAGAAACCGTTATCCATAATAGTACTCCTTATGTAGTTGCCACTAGGGCGCTTGATGCTGACTGCAGTGGCGAGCGGTTCTGGAATAGACCCGCTCGCTAATGAAGCTGCTAATGAAAACGTGTGTTCTGTATCTGATATTGTTGTGTTTTATGCTGACGTTCACCAGCGGATGGCTAGTGTACCGCAACATGATGACACTCGTGTGTGAGGGTACTGCCGCACGGGTGACAAATTGCTTGTGGTCAAGTGTATTCTATCTCTTTTCCAAAGAATTATTTAATTGAAATTATAAGATGTAACAGTTCGTATTGTTATGATAACAATGCTATAACGGCAGCTAACATCTGTTAACTCGTGCGCTTGTTAAATAAGCAGGCCAAGCGTTTCCGGCAGCAGCGCAGCGGCGGTAAAAAATTGGATATCGGGGTTGTCACAATGGATTTTTTTGCCGTTTGCCTGTATCCTTTCGCATGCTTTCAAATTGTCGTGGGAGAGAGCAGCAGGCGGCCACTGGCCCGTCATGTTGCCACCGAAGGCGCAATTCGCCCGGAATCGCTCAGGTCCATGTACCGCACAATCACCGGCCCGGCCGGTAAGGCACTCTGGAGAGACCTTTTCATTAAGGCGCCGAAGGGGAAACGCGCTGTGCTGCGCCATCAGGCCAGCCCAAAGCGCGCTACAACTCTCAGGCAAAAGGACAGAGGGCGACAAGCGCCGGTTTCATGGTGAAACCTGTGCGCTGCGACCTTCAATCCTTTTCAACAGGTGCAAGCATGTCTACACAGACAACCCCTCCAACTGCGGCAAGCGCTCCCCCCACTGAACTGAATCGCACGCCCCTGTTCGCGGCCCACCAGGCCGCAGGTGCCAAAATGGTCGATTTCGGCGGCTGGGAAATGCCTATTTCGTACGGCTCGCAACTGGCCGAACACCATGCCGTACGCCAGAAAGCGGGCATGTTCGATGTCTCCCATATGCTCAATGTCGATGTGACCGGCCTGCAGGCGCGGCGCTTCCTGAGCCTGCTGCTGGCCAACGACGTGGCCAAGCTGGCCATTTCCGGCAAGGCGCTCTACAGCTGCATGCTGAACCCCGAAGGCGGGGTGATTGACGACCTGATCGTTTACTTTTTCGATGATGACCGCTGGCGTGTGGTCGTGAACGCCGGTTGCGCGCAAAAGGATATTGACTGGATGCAGCGCGTGGTCAGCGAGCACAAGCTGGATGTCATCATCACCCCCCGGCGCGATCTGGCCATGATTGCCGTACAGGGCCCGCAAGCGCGTGAACTGGTCTGGCAGATCCATCCTGAATGGCAGGCGGCGACCGAACCGCTCAAGGCGTTTTTCGCGGCCAGTGTCGGCAATGACACGCTGGTGGCCCGCACCGGCTATACCGGCGAAGACGGTTTCGAAATTGTGTTGCCAGCCACGCAGGCCGAGCCTCTGTGGCACCAGCTGGTTGCAGCGGGCGTGGCGCCTTGTGGCCTGGGCGCGCGTGATACGCTGCGCCTTGAGGCCGGCATGAACCTGTACGGCCAGGATATGGACGAGCAGACCCAGCCGGCACAGGCTGCACTCACTTGGACAGTCAGCCTGACCGATACCCAGCGCGACTTCATTGGCCGCCAGGCCATTGAGTCTGCACCGCGCAAGAACGTATTTACCGGCCTCAAACTCAATGAGCGCGGCGTGATGCGTGCGCATATGCGGGTACGCACCGCGCAGGGCGAAGGCGAAGTGACCAGCGGCACCATGTCGCCCACGCTGGGCGTGTCCGTGGCGTTTGCCCGTCTGCCCCAGGGCGTTGCAGCTGGCGATGCCGTTGACGTGGATATTCGCGGCAAGTGGGTGCCTGCCACAGTTACCGCGCTGCCTTTCGTGCGCAACGGCAAGGCCGTTGTTCCTGCACAGAAATAGAAAACCGTCACATAAACCTTGATACTATATGACCGTGTGCAACGTGGTCATTTTCCTCTTCCAGGAGTCTTGAATGAAATTACCTACCGATCGTAAATACACCCCTTCGCATGAGTGGGTCCTGGCCGAAGGCGACGTGTTCGTTGTCGGCATCACTGATAATGCCCAGGAACAGCTTGGGGATCTGGTCTACGTGGGCGACGTCCAGGTGGGCGCGCAATTGAAGGCGGGCGATACTGCCGGCGTGGTCGAGTCGGTCAAGGCCGCTTCGGACATCTACGCACCGGTCGATGGCGAAATTGTCGCGTTCAACGATGTGCTGGAAGCGCAGCCTGACCTGGTCAACGAAGACTCCTATACCAACTGGATATTCAAAATCAAGCCCGCCAATGCGGCCGACGCCGACAAGCTGCTGGATGCAGCTGCCTACGAAGCCCAGGCCTGAACCTGAGCCGCCGTTGCCCGCATTCGCGCTGAATGCACGGCAGCAGCGGCATGACTGATTACCACCGGATTACCCAGATTATGTTGCACACACACGAAGCGACGTCCCAGGAATTTGTCGGACGCCATATTGGGCCATCTGAGGCCGAGCAGGCAGAGATGCTGTCTGTCATTGGCGCCGAGAGCCTGGACGAACTGATTGACGAGATTGTTCCTTCCCGTATTCGCAATGGCGCGCCTCTGGCGCTGGACGGGCCACGCAGCGAAGCCGATATGCTGGCTTCATTACGCGCCATTGCACAGAAAAACGCGGTTTATCGAAACTACATTGGCCAGGGCTATTACGGCACGCTGACGCCCAATGTGATTTTGCGCAATATTCTTGAAAACCCTGCCTGGTACACGGCCTACACGCCTTATCAGCCCGAGATTTCCCAGGGAAGGCTTGAGGCGCTGCTCAATTTTCAAACCATGGTGACCGATCTGACGGCCCTGGATATTGCCAATGCGTCCCTGCTGGACGAGGGCACGGCCGCGGCCGAGGCCATGACGCTGGCGCGCCGCTCTGCCAAGTCAAAAAGCGATGTTTTCTTTGTGTCCTCACATTGCCATCCGCAAACCATCGAGGTTGTCAAAACCCGTGCGCAAGGGCTGGGCATCACGGTGCTGGTTGCCGATGAAGCCGCGGGCCTGCCCGAGTGCTTTGGCGTGCTGCTGCAGTACCCGCACAGCCTGGGGGGCGTGAGCGACTATACGCAGCTGGCGGCCGACGCCCATGCCGCAGGCGCCGTTGTAGCGGTTGCCACCGACCTGCTGGCCCTGGCCATTCTGAAAGCGCCGGGCGAGTGGGGCGCCGATATTGCCGTGGGCTCTGCGCAGCGCTTTGGCGTGCCGCTTGGGTTCGGCGGCCCGCATGCCGGTTTCATGGCCTGCCGCGATGCTTTCAAGCGCAGCATGCCGGGACGCCTGGTTGGCGTCTCCAAGGATGCGCAGGGCAAGCCGGCCTTGCGGCTGGCGCTGCAAACCCGTGAACAGCATATCCGTCGCGAGAAGGCGACTTCCAATATTTGTACTGCGCAGGTGCTGCTGGCCGTGATGGCCAGCATGTTCGCCGTTTATCACGGCGCCAAGGGCGTGCGGCGCATTGCCCAGCGCACCTATGTGACCACGACCCTGCTGCGCACCCTGCTGCAGTCTGCCAGTTATGAAGTACAGAACGAGACCTGGTTCGATACGCTGCTGGTACAGACCAAGCACGGCCAGGCCCTGCGTGCCGGGCTGGACGCAGCGCAGATCAATGTGCGCTGGGTATCCGAGACGCAGTTCGCCCTGTCTATGGACGAAACGGTCACCCTGGCAGACCTGCAGGCGCTGGCCAATGTCCTGACCGAGGCCGCCGGTGCGCCTGCGGTTGACGTTGCCGCGCTTAACGCCGGCGAAGACACCTTCGTGCCGGTCACCCTGGCGCGCCAGTCGGCCATTTTGTCGCACCCGATTTTTTCCAGCATTCATTCCGAAACCGACATGTTGCGCTACCTGCGCGGCCTTGCCGACAAGGACCTGGCGCTGGATCGCAGCATGATTCCGCTGGGTTCATGCACCATGAAGCTGAACGCCACTGCCGAGATGATTCCCATCACCTGGCCGGAGTTCGCAAATATTCACCCGTTCGCACCGGCTGCGCAAACCACCGGCTATGCAGAACTGGTCGGCCGCCTGTCGGCCGCCCTGTGCGAGATTACCGGGTACGATTCGGTCAGCCTGCAGCCCAATTCCGGCGCGCAGGGCGAATATGCCGGCTTGCTTGCCATTCGTGCCTATCACCAGGCCAATGGCCAGACCCAGCGCGATGTGTGCCTGATCCCGGCCTCGGCCCATGGCACCAATCCGGCATCGGCCAATCTGGCCGGCATGTCGGTGACCGTGGTCGCCTCTGACAGCAATGGCAACGTGGATGTGGAAGACCTGAAGCGCAAAATCGAGCAGACCGGCGATCGCCTGGCTGCGCTGATGATCACGTATCCATCCACCCATGGCGTGTTCGAGGAAGCCGTTGTACAGATCTGCGATCTGGTTCATGCGGCTGGCGGCCAGGTGTATCTGGACGGCGCCAACATGAATGCGATGGTCGGGCTGGCCAAGCCTGGCAGCTTCGGTTCCGATGTGTCTCATTTGAATCTGCACAAGACCTTCTGCATTCCGCATGGCGGCGGCGGACCGGGTGTGGGCCCGGTTGCCGTGCGTGCGCATCTGGCGCCGTATCTGCCGGGTGTATTGAACGAGCAGGGCAAGCCTGACGCAGCCGATGCGGCCGGGCGCCCCGGTCCGGTGTCATCGGCGCCATTTGGTTCGGCCAGCATTCTGCCTATTTCCTATGCGTATATCGCACTGATGGGTGCTTCCGGTTTGCAGCGCGCCACCGAAGTTGCGCTGCTCAATGCCAACTATATTGCTACTCGCCTGGCGCCGCATTATCCGGTCCTGTACAGCGGTCGTAACGGTCGCGTGGCCCATGAGTGCATTCTGGATCTGCGCCCCATCAAGGACGCTTGCGGTATTACGGTAGATGACGTGGCCAAGCGCCTGGTCGACTATGGCTTTCACGCGCCAACCATGAGTTTTCCGGTGGCCGGCACCTTGATGGTTGAACCGACCGAATCGGAAAGCCTGAAGGAACTGGATCGTTTTGTGGATGCGATGATCTCCATTCGCCGCGAGATTGCCCAGGTTGAGGCCGGTGAAGTGGATGCCCAGGACAATGTGCTGACCAACGCACCGCACACGGCGCAGATGCTGACTGCCGATGAGTGGAACCATGCTTATGCGCGCAGCCAGGCCGCCTATCCCGGTCAAGTTTCACCGGTCGGCAAGTACTGGCCACCGGTGGCGCGGGTCGACAACGCCTTCGGTGATCGCAATCTGGTGTGTTCCTGCCCGCCGCTGGAAGCCTATATGGACTAGTGGCAGCGCGAGTGGTACGCCTGCTGACGAGCAGGGGAACCGCCACGTTAAAGGAGAACCGGGGCGACCGGCATGGCATCAGGTCATGCATGTCGTCCCGGTTTTTTTGCGGCTGCAGCAGCTGGTGTTTAACAGGCAAGCTGGATACCTGAGTCAGCATACCTGGTGTGGTGGGGGTAGGGCAGCCGAGTGAGCCGCAGCAGTAAGGCAACACGGTGCGCGGCCTTATGCCTGCTCGTTACCCGGATATCTGCCGCGTTACTTCCAGACCGGATTGCTCCAGGCGCGCTTGCCATCTGCGCCAATCAGAACGACGCGGTACCAGGGGCTTTTTGCCAGCGGCGCCAGATCAATGCTGGCACGGGTAAGCCCGGTCGCAAACTGGTAGGCCATCAGGTAACCGGCGCCTACAACCAGAATGCCATTGACTGCAGAACAGCGCACATTCAGATGAGACGCGGTCGTTTCAATATCGTGAAATACCGGCCCCTGGGTGGAATAAAAACTGCCGGCTTTCAGTGCGGACACGATATCGGCCTGGTCCCTGCTGTCGGCTTTGAGCTCTACCCACGCCGCGCCAAAATCCGGCGACTTGAAATGCGCATCATCAACGGCAGTGGCCAGCATCGGGCGACCGCGATCGAGCAACCCGTCTAGCAGATAGGCGCCATCGCCCTTGTCGTGCATGAGCTGGCAACCGTGGTTGTAAATTTCCACCGCGTGTGCCGCATCAATGGTCAGCGCATCGGCCAGCGACAGGCTGTACCAGGCAGGATGCACCAGCGTAACGAAGGCGCCGGCATCGGCTGCGCGTCGGGCGATCGCAGGCCCGTCTTCACCCTCGCGCGTGGGTTCAAAATCATAGGGCAGGCCAATGGCGGTAATATGCCATAGCGCGCTGTTTTCCGTGCGCGGCACGTGCAGTTCGGCAGCGGCCAGCGGCGTAAACGTGTCCGACTGGAATTGCCGCGCATCGGTCAGCGGGAACTGATACGAGGGCAGAAAGTGATCTGTGAGGGCCAGGAAATCGTAACCCGATTCCTTGTATCGCCTGACCACTTCCCCGGTCGGCAGCATGCCGTCGGAATTGGTGGTATGGGCATGCAGATTGCCACGCAAAAATGTGCCTGGCCTGGAAAAGAGACTATCGAGCATCATGAAAATTCCTTTACGTTGTACTGTTCGATGTGCGCACTGACAGCATCGTAGTCAGGCATGACCCAGGTTGCGCCCGCGTCGTGCAACTGGCCGGCAAGCGCGGGAAGGGCATGGACGCCGCCGGTAAATCCAATGACCGGCATGCCTGCGGCCACTGCTGCGCGTACGCCACTGGGGCTATCGTCAATCACCAGGCAACGATGCGGCGGCGTCTGGTGCTGGTCGGCTGCATGCAGGAACAGATCCGGCGCGGGCTTGCCCTGGACGACATCGTCAGCGCTATAGGTGCGGCCGGCAAAATAGTGCGTGAGCTGCGTGGCATCGAATGTGAAACGCAGCCGCTCGTGGGAACTGTTGGATGCCACGCAGTAAGGCAGCGTGAGCCGCGCCAGCAAGGCAACCAGACCGGGCACCGGCGCCAGTTCCTGGCGAAATAGCTGTTCGGTCAGCTGCATCTTTCGCTGGGCAAATGCCGGTGGCAAGACCAGTTGGTATTGCTCATGGATGCGCTTGAGCCCCGCCTCGAAGGTGAGCCCCACCAGCAGATCGGCGACCTGCGCCTCGCTCAGGCTCAGGCCGAACTCAGCCAGTGCGGCGGCAGAGGCCCTGGTGGACAGTACCTCGCTGTCGACGATGACGCCGTCGCAGTCAAAAATAATTAGATCCAAAGAAGTATTGGTCATGGGATACCGGGCAAAATGGGGCGGCGCGTGGCCACCCCGGTTGACATAATTATTTTGCTAACAGGGCATTGGTCGCTTCAACCATCTGAGCGAGCCCGTCCTCGGGTGTAACCTTGCCGCGCATGACAGAACCGATAATGTCACGCTGTGTGCGCCAG
The DNA here is from genome assembly GCF_052108595.1 of Advenella sp. Lineage (NCBI taxonomy): Bacteria > Pseudomonadati > Pseudomonadota > Betaproteobacteria > Burkholderiales > Alcaligenaceae > Advenella > Advenella sp. Next base: position 43,097 of record NZ_JBQEAU010000006.1, on the reverse strand, counting down.
ATCTGCACCCCGTTATTGCCAGGGTAGCCGCCCCATGGGCTGGCATAGGCAATCTGCTTCAGGCTGGTTTCCCAGTTGGGATTTTTCTTGTAAAAATCGCCCAAATACTGAGGCTGCAGGGCCAGTTTGTTGGTCGGCATATAGCCCGAGCCCAGCACCGCTTCGGTCTGGCCCACAGGACCGGTGGCAAACTTGATGAACTTCCAGGCCGCGTCCTGGCGCTTCTGGTCTTTGGTCAGGATCATCATGGCGTTGCCGCCCGTGGGTACTTTGCCTGACTGTTTGTTCTCCAGCGGGAATACCGATGAACGCAGGGCAAAACGCGAACCGATCAATTCGGAAAATGCCTTGGCGCTATTGGGAGAAGCAAAAATAAAGCCCAGCCTGCCTGATACAAACTGTTGGCGCGATTGGTCAAAGTCACGCAAGGCCATGGCGCCGTCGGTAACAAAACTACGGGCCTTTTGCAATGCGGCCAAGCCGGACTGGCCGTTGAAGGCCACGGTTTTTCCATCCTTGTTCATAATGGGTGCGCCCTGTTCCATGATAAGGGCGCGCCAGAGCCAGTCGTCCGGCCAGGCATGCACGTCATAGGCCATGCCGTTAATGCCTTCTGAAGTCTTGGCGATTTTCGCGGCAAGTGCCATCAGGGAAGGCCAGTCTGTCGGAAATGCATCTGGGTCGCCACCGGCTTTTTTGACCAGATCAGCGTTGTAAAAAATGACCGGTGTGGATGCATTGAAGGCCAGTCCGTACTGCGTGCCCTCCACCTGGGCAAGCTTGAGCACGGACGGTTCGTAGTTGGTCTCAAGCCATTGGCCTTGCTCTTTGTCGATAAACGATTTGAGATCGACAGCCTGCTTGCGCCGCTGCAGCGCATGTACCATTTCGGGCAATAGATGAAAGCCGGAAAAGTAAACGTCGGGCAACTGCCCGGTCATCATGCTGCGCAGCACAGCCTGGTGCGCTTCGTCATAAGAAGGTGGCGACGCACGAAAGCGCACGACAATATCCGGATTCTCCTTGGTAAACGCCTGCGCGACTTTTTCATAGAAAGGATTATGACCCGGCCATGCGTGCATGGCATCCAGCGTAATGGTCTCGGCCTGAACCGCTACCGCGTACGCGCACAGGCTGCTGACTGACAGCCCCATCAATATCCGACAAACAGTTTTCATATCACTCGCACTCCAGAAAAAAACTTCCGACCCACTGGCCTGAAGCCGGCATCCTTACTTGACGCCTGTATTGGTCACGCCTTGAATAAAATGGCGTTGAATAAAAAGGTAGAGAATCATCAGCGGCAGCGTCACGATCGTTGCAGAGGCCATCAGGGCGCCAAAGTTGGCGCCAATCTCCGGATCGGCAAAGGATGCCAGTCCGAGAGGAGGTGTCATCAATTCTGCGTTGGTGATCACAATCAGCGGCCAGTAAAGGTCGTTCCAGTGACTGGTCACGGAAAAGACCGAGAAGGCGGCAATGGCCGGTTTGCTGGCGGGAACGACGATCTGCCAGAGGATGGCCATTTCGGACAGGCCGTCCAGTCGCGCAGCCTGCACGATATCTTCCGGGAAAATCTTGAATGATTGTCTGAACAGGAAGATCGCAAACACGGACAGGAAAAAGGGCACCATCAAGGCAAAATAGGTGTTGAGCAGGTCGGTTGCGGCCAGTCCCAGAAAGAGCGGAATGGCCGGCACCTGGATGGGAATGCACAAGCCAAGCAGGACGGCGCCGAACAGGATACGATCGCCCCGGAACCGGTAGCGCGCCAGTGCCCAGCCACACGGTATGGCGGTGGCAAGCTGCACCAGCAGCACACCGGCGCAGACGATCGCGCCATTGAGCATGTAGCGCAACAAAGGCGCATCGGTCAGGGCCGTGCGGAAATTATCCCAGCCGACAAACTGCTGGGGCAGCCAGCTGAACGATCCCGAGAAAACTTCCTGGGCGGGCCGAAAGGCCGTTACGATCATCCAGTAAAAGGGGAACAGCATGATAAGGGCCAGCACGAGCAATGTGCCGTGGCGCAAGCAGGATGATAATGTCAATTGTGATAATAGGCGGGCGCCATACCCTGTTTGCGGTGTCATAGGTAATGAACCTTTTTCTCGGTTAACCTGGTTTGCAGCCAGGACAGAACCAGAATGCAGGCCAGGAACAGCACAGTCATGGCTGCCGCACTGCCTGTGCGCAAATACTGGAACCCTTCCAGGTAAATCTGGTACAGGATGACTTCACTGGCTGCCTGCGGACCGCCCCGGGTCAGCACGGCAACGGTATCGAAGACCTTGAATGCGGTGATGCTGGAGGTCACGATCACAAACAGCATGGTGGGACCCAGCAATGGCAGGGTGACGGTAAAAAAGCGGTCCCACGGGCGATCGGCGCCGTCCACCCGGGCCGCGTCATAAAGGTCTTCGGGAATGGCCACCAGGCCGGCAATAAAGAGCACCATGTTGAAACCGGCCAGCTGCCAGATGCCGATAATGGCAAGTGAAATTAATACCAGCCCGGGATCGCCAAAGAATTCCATCTGCGGCAGGCCCAGCGCGTGCAGCAGCTGGTTGATCGGTCCGATCTGGCCGTGCAGCAGATACTTCCAGACGGTGGCCATGGCAACCAGCGTTGCCGTTACCGGCAGGAAAAACAGGCACTGGTAGATGCGGCGACCCTTGCCGACACTTTGCACCAGGACGGCCAGGAACAGGCCGCCTATGACTGAACCAGGAACGACCAGCAGGGTATAGGTCACGGTATTGCGCAACACATGCCAGAACTTGGCATCGCTCAGGACCGACACATAGTTGTCGACGCCGACAAAAGCCGTATCAGGCATGCCCAGTTCATAGTTGGTAAAACTGAGCAGCATCACAATAATGACAGGCAGCAGCATGGTGCTGAGCATGAGAAACGACGCAGGCATGGCAAACCACCAGGCCATGCTGTCGGGCCAGCGGCGTCTTTTTGCGGCGGCCCGTTCTGTCTGCTGTGCGGGCAGGGCGTGGCTGGTCATGTTCAGGACACGCGCTTGTGGATGGGTAGCACTGCGCAACTGGAGTACGCGGGTGCGATTCTGCTGCCTTGCGCATCGAACCAGAACGTCTGGGCCAGATTGACCTGCAGAGTCAGCCTGTCAGACCAGTTGCCACGGGTGCGCAGCCGGTCTACATCGGCAACCGGCGCTCTTGCCACTATTGGTTCGCCCGAGTGCAGATGGCGACAAAAAAGCAGGGCATCATGCCCGAGCACTTCCATGCGCTCGAATGTCGCGGAAAATCGGATTGCATTTGGCATATGGCGGCTCGACAGATCGGCAATACTCACGCTCTCAGGTCGAAAGCCCATATGGACCACGGCATCGGTGGCCGGCAATCGCAGGTCAATGGGTTCGCCTGCCAGGCTTGCGCCGTGCTGCGCATCAGCGGCAATTGCCAGCAGGTTCATTTCCGGGCTGCCGATAAAGCGGGCGACACGAATGTCCTGAGGGTCTTCGTACAGATCCCTGGGCGAGCCGACCTGCACGATAGTGCCATCCATGACGACAGCGACCCGGCTTGACAATGTCATGGCCTCTACCTGGTCATGCGTTACGTAAATAAACGTCGCGCCGGTGCGCTGGTGCAGGGCCGCGATTTCCGAACGCATATGTACGCGCAACCGTGCATCCAGGTTGGATAAGGGCTCGTCCATGAGAAAGACGTCGGGTTGTTTTACCATTGCCCTGGCCACGGCCACACGCTGGCGTTGTCCGCCCGATAGCTGCGAAGGCCTTGAGCCCAGCAGGTTCTCAAGCTGCACCTGGGCGGCAACGGCCGCCACTTCATGGTCAATCTGCTGGCGCAGCTTGCGACTGCCTGGCCAGAAGCGACCGAGCAGCGGCCACCTGGCCGGCGCGGGCAAACGCTTCATTCTCAAGGGGGTGGCTATATTCTGCGCAACGGTCATGTGCGGATACAGTGCGTAACTCTGGAAGACCATTGAAACCGGCCGCTCGCGCGCCGGGAACTGAGTGACATCGCGATCGCCAATATAAACGCGCCCGTTCTCGTGCGCAGTCAGGCCCGCGACAATGCGCAGCAGGGTGGACTTTCCGCAGCCGGAAGGACCGACCAGCGTAAGAAACTCGCCGGCGGCAATATCGAGCGATACCTTGGCAAGCGTGCGTTTCGTACCGTAGTATTTTTCGACGTGTTCAAGTCTGACTGAAGCGGCCATGATGACGATACCTGTCTGTTCCAAACAGCCGTCATTCTATTGGTTATTTATTTCAATATTATTTATTTATTACGGAGTTTTACTCCGTTTGTTGCTTTGGCGCCCTGCGTGAGACAGATCGGCAATCGCCATGGCAAGCAATTCGACCAGATAAATCTTGCTGATTGCAGGTGAAATATCTCCGCCAATGGTGAGCGGTTCAATCGGCACTGCCAGCAATACCAGATCTGCGGCCTGGGCAACCGGGCTGTTGACGCGCCCGGTGATGGCGATCGTTTTTGCGCCAGCCGAGCGGGCGCGTTTGAGAAATTCCACGGTATCGAGGGTGACGCCGCTTTCGGAAATACCCAGTGCCACACAATGCTTGTCCACATCGGTCATCACTTCGTGGGCCAGGACAGGATCCTGGAATGCCTGGGCGGGCAAGCCCAGCCGCATGAGACGGTAGGACACCAAATGGCTGACAAGCCCGGAGATCCCGGAGCCGAACACGGATATGCGGCGCGCCTTGACCATATGTACCGCAATGGCCAATAACTGCTCGGCATGCAGGGCGTATGCGGTTTTCTGCATACTGAGCGTCAGCCGTCTGAGCAGGGCGCTGTAGCGGTCTGCTTCGTTGTCGGTGTCCGTCGCAGCGCTGTGTTCATTGGCTGCGAGCTCGGCCATAAGCGCCAGCTTGAAGTCGCTAAAACCCTTGAATCCGAGCTGGCGGCACAGGCGCAACACGCTGGCCTGCCCGCTGTGAGTGTATTCGGCCAACTCTGCCACCGTCTGGTGAACCACTTTCTCCGGGTTGGCCAGGACATATTGGCCGACACGTGAAGAAACTTCACTCATCGTACCAATGGCGTTGGCCAAATGGACCAGCGGGGCTTTTTGTTCGTTAAGCATGATCATAAAACGGGTAACCTGGCTGGAAGGATCGTCGCGGCAGTGAGCGAGACCGTGGTCAGCGCATACGCGCCGGGCCGGAATATGGCCAATGCACCTACGCCAATGATCCAGATCATACACGGTCAATGTGATGGGAATGTGCAAGTATAGCCGAACGGACCATGTGGCAGGCAATGCGCCACGCCAGGTGCTTTCCTGTGCTTTCGCGGGCCCTGCGCGATGCGGTCCGTAATGAATTCAAACAGGAATCTACGTTTTTCCTGTGCCTGGCGCACGTAATCGGCGTTAATATGGCGTTTTCAATATCCATCTTCATTTTCATGATCTTTCAGTCGCGTTTGCGCGCCACAAGTGCCTCTTTGCAGCAGCTCAATTGGGTGCTGGCTTTGCTGGCGCTGGTGCTGGCGTGTTGCTGTGCCAGCCCGGTTTGGGCGCAGGAGAAGCAAACGCCGCCAGATGTGGCGCAGGTGCTCAAGCAGGCACAGGAGAAAATCGAGCCCATCAAAAAGCAGTTGGAGAAGATTGCCGATGCGCCATTGAATGATGCCGCGCTGTCGGAGATGCGTGAGCAGGCCCTCAAGACGCAGTCTGCCGTGGGTGATGTGGTGTCGGCACTGGCGCCTAAGCTGAAGGATGTACAGGAGCGTTTGGCCGAATTGGGTCCCACGGACGGGGCCGCACCTGAAGCGGCCAATATCAGCGAACAGCGTGCCGAACTGGGCAAGGAACGCGGCAAGCTGGATTCACAGATCAAACTGGCGCGACTGATCGGGGTTGAGGCTGAGCAGGCTGCCGAACAATTGAGCAAAGAACGGCGCGTGCGCTTTCAGGCGCAACTGGGCGAGCGCACGGCCTCTATCGTATCGGGCACATTCTGGGCTGATCTGACCCGCGAGTGGTCGCGCGATTCGAGCCGCACCCAACCCCTGGCCAACGAGCTGGCCGGGCTGCTGGACGCCGTGACGCCAGCCTTATGGCTTGGCGTTGCCGTTATTATTGCACTGATTGTCTCGGTGCGCCTGATTGCCGAAGAGCTGCTGCTCAAGGCCATGACCCGTTTCGTCGCACAGGGCCGCCTGCGACGGTCTTTGTATGCGCTGGTTGTGGTGCTGATGTCTGCGGTAGCCTACGGGTTGATGGCCGAAACGGTCAGAACCGGCCTGAGCTGGAACCAAAGCCCCACGTCCACGATGACCGAAATCCTGACCCATATGGTGGTTGTGTCCTGGTTCGGTGGCTTTGTGGCAGGACTGGGCAAGGCCTTGCTGGTGGCGCATCATGCCTCGTGGCGGCTGATTCCCATGCGCGACGATGTGGCGCTGAATCTGCGCTGGTTTCCGATGGTGCTGGCGACCATCATCAGCCTGGGCTGGTTTATTCAGGGCGTGTTCGCGACAGTGTATGCCAGCCTGGCGCTGACGGTGGCGTTCAACTGCATTATCTCGCTGACCACCAGTATTGCCATGGGCGTGACCATGGTGCGCTCGCGCAAGCGCTATGCGACAGAGACAGAGGCGGTACAGCGCAGCAACCAGATGACCATTCCGGGCTGGCTCAATGCGATCATCAGTCTGGCCGGTCTTGCATTGATAGTCAGCCAGATCGCGCTGCTGCTGGGTTTTGTCGCCCTGGGCACGGTTATTGTGCAGCAACTGGTCTGGATTTTACTGGTGCTGCTATCGGCCTATCTGCTGGCAGTGCTGATTGACGACGTGTGCACCGTGATGTTGATCGCCATCAAACGGCAGAATGGCCAGGAAGACGAGAGCACCTATCCGGCCATACGCAGCCAGTTGCTGGTACTGGCCTCGGGCATCGGCCGCCTGCTGGTCGTATTGCTGGCGCTGGCGCTTTTAATGGCGCCTTTTGGTGACGGTCCGACAGAATGGCTGCGCAATTTCTCGTTCCTGTATTCCGGCATCTCGCTGGGCGAGGTGCAGATTCGTCCCACCGCCATTCTGATTGCGCTGGCGGTGCTGGTGCTGGGATTTACGCTGGTCAAGATCCTGCAAAACTGGCTGACCGACCAGTATCTGCCTACGACCCGGATGGATGCGGGTATGCGGGCGTCGGCCGGCGCCTTGTTCGGTTATGCTGGTTATGTGCTGGCCGGCGCGATGACGCTGTCGGCGCTGGGCATCGGGCTGGAGCGGGTGGCATGGATTGCCAGTGCACTGTCCGTGGGTATCGGTTTTGGCTTGCAGGCCATTGTGCAGAACTTCGTCTCGGGCCTGATTTTGCTGGCCGAGCGGCCCGTCAAGGTGGGTGACTGGGTGTCGCTCAATGGCGCCGAGGGCGATATCCGGCGCATTAATGTACGGGCCACGGAAATCCAGCTGTGGGATCATTCGACAATGATTGTCCCCAATTCAGAATTGATTACCAAAGTGGTGCGCAATGTCACTCACGCCAGCCCCATCGGTCGCGTGCTGATCAAGCTGACACTGCCCCTGGGCACCGAACCGGCGCAAGTGCGGGATATCATTCTGGCGGCGTATCAGGCAAATGAAGACATACTGGATGAACCACGGCCGGATATCCTGCTGGACAGCATAGAGGCAACAGGGCTGGTGTTTATTGCCACCGGCTATGTCAACTCGCCGCGCATGGTGGCGCGCGTACGCAGTGCATTGCTGTTTGACATACTGCAGCAGCTGCATGAGACCGATATCGCCCTGGTGGCACCGGCCACCATGATGCTCAGGGAAGCGGCGGCTGCCCCGCAGAGCAAAACGCATTTTGAGGGCGGGCCGGATTAAGCGGTAATATTGAATGTGCGCATTGGTTTCACGCGTGCGCCGACGAGCAGAGTAAGAGCCCGTCTGGCGGGCCCGGCAGCCCGGATCCTGCCGCATGATCACTCGCATTATTCGTCCAAGTTTAATCAATCAGTCAGGCAGATTTTGATCCGCTGATTAACTTGCGCAGTATTGCAACCAATTGCTTGCGCTCGGTTTTACTCAGATTTTCCATAATTCCCGCTTCGTGTTCTTTGGCTACGTGACACAACTCGGCTGCCAGGGCCGTTCCCTTGCGTGTGTTGCGCACCATCGTCTGGCGCCGATCATCCGGCTCCTGCCTTCGCTCGATCAAACCATCCTGTTCCATACGAACCAGCGCCTTGCTTAGCGTGGGCTGTTTCATAACGGCGTGGTAAGCAAGATCAGTGACGGATTCTTCGTGATTATTGTGCAGGCACGCGAGCACGCGCCACTCTGTAACAGAAAGATCAGTCGTGTACAGGTACGTATAAAAGTCGGTTGAAACGGTATCGCTTGCGCGCCGCAACAAATATGCCAGATAGGTATCAATAAAGCGATTGGATTGACTCACGTCTGTTCTGCTCCGGAAGTAGATATTGCATGCACAAAATTAAGCATGTTTTGCTACGGTGCGTCATTTTAGTGCTTTACACGAAAATTATATTTCCTTCCTCAAATACTAGTAGTAGTACTGAGTGACTTGCCATGCTGCGTCCCTTTATTATGATCTCAATACATGAATTTTCATATAAATTTATTGACGTGCTTTTATTTTAAACTTAAACTAAATTAAGCCCTATGCAGTCACTATTGTGATTGTTGGGATCCACGGTCACCTGTCCTCGCCCACGGAAAGGAGCAAATGAATGGCAGAACGGTCCTTCAAAAAGGAAGTGCAGACGCTAAAGATTGGCGCTGGTGAAGAGTTTCGCGGTGAAGGCATACTGGCCATCACCAAGGCACTTTTGCAGTCGGGCGTGGGCTACGTCGCCGGGTATCAGGGAGCACCGATTTCGCATTTGATGGACGTGCTGGCTGACGCGGATGACATTCTGAGGGACCTGGGTGTTCATTTTGAGTCCAGTGCATCGGAGGCGACCGCTGCAGCCACGCTATCGGCATCTGTGATGTATCCGATCCGCGGCGCGGTAACGTGGAAGTCAACAGTGGGCACCAATGTAGCTTCGGACGCGTTGGCTAATCTGGCTTCGGGCGGCGTTACTGGCGGTGCCCTAGTCATCGTCGGTGAGGATTATGGCGAGGGGTCGTCCATCATGCAGGAGCGAACCCATGCCTTTGCCATGAAATCACAAATGTGGATGCTGGATCCGCGACCGAATCTTGCCTGCATGGTGAATATGGTGGAAACGGGATTTCGTCTGTCTGAAGCCAGCAGTACGCCTGTGTTTTATCAGGTTCGTATTCGAGGCTGCCACGTGCATGGCCGCTTTATCGCCAGGGACAACGTCAAACCGCCGTTTACGCTTGCGCAGGCGCTGGAAACCCCACGGCGTGATGCCGGTCGTATCGTATTGCCACCCGCCGCCTATGAACATGAACAGGAAAAAGTGCGCGACCGCTGGCCTGCCGCAGTCAAATTCCTTAAGGACAATCAGGTCAACGAGTTCTTTGACGGCAGCCGCCAGGACATCGGCATCATTGTGCAGGGTGGTTTGTACAACAACACCATTCGCGCATTGGGCCTGCTGGGAAAGGCTGATCATTTTGGCAAAAGCGAGCTGCCAATATATGTATTGAATGCGGTCTATCCGCTGATCAGCGATGAGGTGCAGGAGTTTTGCCGGGAAAAAAAAGCCGTGCTGTTGATAGAGGAAGGCCAGCCTGACTATATTGAACAGAATATTCACAGCATATTGCGCAAAGCTGGGATCGGGACGCCCTTGTCGGGCAAGGATGTATTGCCCATGGCGGGTGAGTATACGGTGCAAACGATCCGCGATGGCCTGCGTATCTTTCTGGATAATCTGCCTTCACAGCCGGCTTCGATGCCAGACCCTGAACCAGCATCAAAAATTGTGGTTGAAAAGCCGCTTGTTTTTACGCAGGTGCGGCGTCAGCAGCTGGCCGATATTATTCCGCCACGCCCGGCGGGACTGTGTACCGGTTGTCCGGAGCGTCCAGTGTTTTCTGCGCTAACACTGGCACAGGAAAAGTTGGGTGAACACCATATTTCCTGTGATATCGGCTGTCATCTTTTTTCCATTTTGCCCCCCTTCAATCTGGGTGCAACCACCATGGGGTATGGGCTGGGGGCGTCCAGCGCGTCTGCGTTCAACGTGAAGGCAAGCAAGCGTTCCATTTCGATCATGGGCGATGGCGGCTTCTGGCATAACGGGCTGACTTCCGGCGTCGGCAACGCCGTCTATAACAAGCATGATGGTGTGATTATCATTGTGGACAATTACTATTCGTCTGCAACCGGCGGGCAGGATGTCCTGTCGTCCCGGGCCAACAATGACAACCGCTCCACCAATCATCCAATAGAACAGGCGGTCAGGGGCGTGGGCGTCAAGTGGGTGCGAGTCATTGATCACACCTACGACGTATCAAAAATGCGTGCGCTGATTGAAGATGCGCTTACCTGTGCAGATACGGGCCCCAAGGTGATTATTGCCCAGTCCGAATGTATGCTGAACCTGCAGCGACGCGAAAAACCGGTGTTCAAAAAGGATGTAGCGCAAGGCGTACGCCGTGTCAGGCAACAGTTTGGAGTGGACAAGGATATCTGTTCTGGCGACCATGCCTGTATCCGGCTTTCGGGCTGTCCGTCGCTGACTCTGAAAGACAATGATAATCCTCTGAAGGATGATCCAGTCGCCCATGTCGAGAGCAGTTGTGTCGGCTGTGGTCATTGTGGTGAGATCGCCCATGAGGCAGTGCTGTGTCCTTCTTTTTATCGCGCCGATATTATTCATAACCCCAGCAAGAAAGATCATTTGTTTGGTAGCCTGCGTAGCAAGCTGATAGGTCGATTACAGCGGCGGCATCGTGAGCGCATTGAGAGCGACCGGATATGACTAGCACTGTGTCAGGCGCGAGCGTTGCCGAACCCCTAAAAATAGCCATTCTTGCCATGGGAGGGCAGGGCGGTGGCGTGCTGGCAGACTGGCTGGTGGATCTGGCAGAGCGCGCCGACTGGTATGCTCAAAGCACGTCTGTTCCGGGCGTGGCACAGCGTACCGGGGCTACGATCTATTACGTGGAGCTTTTTCCTCCACCCTGGTCCATGGAACAACCGCCGGTGCTTGCACAGATGCCGACGCCAGGCGATGTGGATGTGGTGATCAGCGCCGAGCTGATGGAAGCCGGGCGCGCCATTTTGCGCGGCATTGTGACACCGGACCGAACAACGCTGCTGACCTCGACACACCGCAGTTACGCCATTAGCGAAAAAAGCCACCCGTCTAACGGGATTGTTGATGCGGCGCAGGTTATGGCTGCAGGTAACGATACGGCGAAACAGTTTTATGCAGCTGATTTGCAGCGTATCGCCGAGTCCTGCGGCAGTGTGATCAGTGCCAGCTTATTTGGTGCTTTGGCAGCGACCGATGTATTGCCTTTTGCACGGGAGCAATTTGAAGAGACGATTCGCACGGGGAATGTGGGAGTCACTTCCAGCCTGTCGGCATTCGACGCCGGCTGGACTGAAATCCGGTCGGCACAGTTGCAGCGTAGCACCAAGTCGGCCAATGAGCGTTTCCCGGCGCTGCCGCAGAAAGCGGCCACGGCTGGCGGGCAGATCGTTTTGGACAATTTGCGCTCGCGATTTCCTGACGTTCTGCAGCCGGTCATTCTGGCAGGGGTACGACATCTGGTGGATTTCCAGGATTCAGATTATGCCAATGCATACCTGAGCCGCATCGAGCGGATACTCTCCCTTGACAGTGCCGCAGATGGGCCATTAAGGGGCTGGGCGCTGACCTGGCAGTTTGCTCGCTATCTGGCCACCGCTATGGCCTACGACGATGTCATCAAGGTCGCCGATCTGAAGATCCGGGATGCGCGGGTGCTGCGTATATCGAAGGAAGTGAGACTGGAGCAGGGGCAGATGCTGGATGTGGCAGATTATATGCATCCGAGGTTTGAAGAGGTCTGTGGCACCATGCCCGAGCGTCTCGGGCGCTGGATGGAGCAATCCTTTTTGCGCAACTGGACTGCCGCGCTTTTCAGGAAAGGGCGGCACATCAAAACCAGCCATTTGGGAGGCTATCTATTGTTGTATGCGCTGGCCTCGCGTAGATCAAAACGGACAGCGACGTTGCGGCATGCTCAGGAAATCGAATCGATCGATCAATGGACAAAGAAAATTGAAGCCGCACTTGAAACGGACTATGAGTTTGCCCTTGCCGTGGTCAAGTCACGCCGGCTGGTCAAGGGTTATAGCGATACCCACGCTCGCAGCAGCGGCAGATTCAGCCAACTGATGATGGCGGCTGATGCACTTTGTGGCAGGCAGGATGCGGCGGCTAAGTACAAGACGCTATACGACGCTGCCTTAAACGATGTCAAAGGCGAACGCCTGAAGGCGGCGTTGGCTGCCATGCCTACGGTATGACGGCATTGAACAGGAGACAAAATACAGTGGAAACGCTTCAGTTGCGGGTAACGGAAACGGAAGATCTGACCGCCCAGATTCGCAAGATTGTGCTGAAACAGGCTGAAGGGTTGCCGTTACCGGCAGCAAAGCCCGGGGCGCATATTCGTGTGCATATCGGTGGCGCTTTTGACGACACAAGGGCCTATTCGCTGTTGATGCTGAATGACCATAGCACAGATGCAGCAACTCATTTGCAATACGAGATTGCTGTCAAGCGTGAGGATGCCGGAAGCGGCGGGTCCCGTTACATGCATGCACTCAACGTGGGGGATACATTGGTGTGTGACCGGCCACGGCATGATTTTAAATTGGAGCCGCCAGACCAGACCTGTGCTGTGTTGCTCGCTGGTGGTATCGGTATTACCCCAATCTTTGCCATGGCGGGTGCACTCAGCCGAGAAGGGCGTCCATTTCATCTGCATTATGCCGGACGTGATAGATCACAGATGGCACTGCTTAACGAGCTTGCCGTCATCGCGGGCGAGAACCTGAAGATACATTTGGATCAGCAAGACTCGCAACTGGATATCAACGCCATATTACGGTCAATGCATGCCGATCAGCATTTATATGTATGTGGTCCGGCAGGCTTGCTGGATACCGTCCTTGCGATGGCAAAGCAGGCAGGCCTGCCTGCGACTCAGGTGCATTTCGAGCTGTTCAGCAATCCAGCAGTGAGCGCTAGTACAGACAGTTTCCAGGTCCGGCTGGCGCAATCGGGAAAAACATATGTGATTCCGCCCGGTAAAAGTATTCTGCAAGTATTGCAAGATCATGGCGAAGACCCGCTGTGCGATTGCTGCAGGGGTGAATGTGGGGTCTGTCAGGTTGGTGTGCTGGAAGGTGAGCCGGATCATCGCGATTATGTCCTGTCCGATGCAGAGAAGGCGCAAGGAAAGTTGATACATATCTGTGTGTCGCGGTCGAAGACGCCAATGCTAGTGCTCGATATGTAGTGCCGGTTGTTGCGGTTCTTCGCTGCGTTGCAGTGATGAATGCATTGGCCGCAGTGGAACAAAACGTATCTGATGGAGTGAAAGGATAATGTCAGTCAGAAAGTGCGCAAACCATTACAAGATGAATCCTGAAGCCGTGCAGGCGCTGGTTCGCGAGCGTGAGGTGCATCGGGATCTTTACATTGATGAAGAAATCTTTGATCTGGAAATGGAGCATCTTTTTTCATCGACATGGATCTTTGTCGGACACGAAAGCCAGATCCCGCAGGTGGGCGATTACTATACAACGACCGTCGGAGACGAACCGGTTGTCATGGTGCGACACACAGATAAGACTATCAAGGTGCTTTATAACCGTTGTCCGCATCGTGGGGTAAAGGTCGCTGGCGATGTCACTGGAAATACCGGAAAATTTTTTCGCTGCCCCTATCATGCCTGGACATTCCGCACCGACGGGAAAATTTTAGCGATTCCGCTCAAAAGCGGCTATGAGAATGTCGGGTTTGATACCTGCGATGCCGCCAAAGGGATGGTCGCGATTGAAAATGTGCACGATTATCGTGGATTCATTTTTTGCCGGTTAAGTACAGAAGGCGTGTCATTTGAGGCTTTCTTCGGGGAATCGCTATCGACTATCGATAATATGATTGACCGTTCACCGGAAGGTAAATTGCAGGTGGAAGGGGGAATATTTCGCTATGTTCACAACTGCAATTGGAAAATGCTTGTGGACAATCAGACTGATACCTGTCATCCCATGGTGGCGCATGAATCGTCGGCCGGTACAGCAGTCCATGTTTGGAAAGAAGCGCCCGAAGGTACACCCAAACCAATGTCGGTGGAACTGTTTGCTCCATTTATGTCTTCATACGAATTTTTTGACAACATGGGTATTCGGGTATGGGAAAACGGCCACGGTCATACGGGGGTGAGCGATTCGATTCACGCTGCCTATTCGGATATTTCGGGTTACTGGGATGCCATGGTTGAGGCCTATGGCCAGGAGCGCGCCGCACAAATTTTGGGTGATGTCCGCCACAACACCGTGTATTTTCCCAATATTCTGGTCAAGGGGCCAATACAAACTCTGCGTCTATTCAAACCACTTTCAGCCGCAACAACAATGGTGGAATCCTGGACGTTCCGGCTGGTGGGCGCACCGGATCTGCTGTTTGAACGCAGCCTGATGTACAACCGGTTGATCAATGCGCCAACCTCTGTGGTTGGACATGATGATCTGGAAATGTACGAACGGTCTCAGCAAGTGTTGCACGCGCGCAGCCACGAATGGGTCAATTTTGCGCGGCTGTATGAGTCGACCGAAGCTGCGCAGCGCAATGTGGTTACCCGGGGCACCAGCGAATGGCAAATGCGCAATCAGTACCGGGCGTGGCTGCGTTTTATTCAGCCAATGCACAATGTCGGGGTGGTACATGACTGAACAGGATTTGATCGATTTTGTGTATCACGAGGCTCAACTGATCGATGAGCTTCGCCTGGAAGAATGGGTGGCTCTTTTTAGCGATGACGGTTATTACTGGATGCCCCTGCAGCGCGGCCAGACGGATACGCGATTGCAGGCGTCGCTGATGTACGAGGATAAGCTGCTGCTGAAGGTCAGGGCCGAGCGCTTGACCGGGAAACGCACGTTTTCGCAGCAACCAGTGAGCTATTGCCATCATCTGCTACAGAGACCGCAGATCAGACACAATGATCAGGCGCACGATCCGCAGAAAGGCGTCTATGTGGTGCGAACCGCATTTCATTATATCGAGACCCGACAGGACGATCAGCGTTTGTATGCCGGTTGGTCGACGCATACACTGGTAGACGAAGCCGATGGCTTGCGCATTCGCTTGAAGAAAGTCGAACTGGTCAACCCCGATGCAGCCTTTGGCAGCATTCAGTTGTTTATGTGAGCGCGCAGTGATTCCACAGACCGCCCAAACTGTTTATGACGCTTTCGCACTGACTGCACAGGCCAACCCCGACAAGCCCTTTCTGATGGTATTGCCAGAGACCGCCCGCAAATACGGCACTGGTGCTGGCCAGTTCAGCTATGGCGAGGTGCTGACGCAGGTGCATCAATGGCGTGATGCCTATTGTTCGGCGGGCTATGCGGCGGGAGACCGGGTGGCATTGCTGCTTGAGAACCGGCTGTCTTTTTTTCTGCACTGGTTCGCCCTGAATGCACTGGGTGTCTCGGTCGTGCCCGTGAATGCCGATCTGCGTCTGGCAGAGTTGCAGTATCTGATCAGCCATTCCGAAGTCAGTCTTGTCGTTGCCATTGAAAGCCATCACGGTCTAATGCGTGAAGCCAGCGCCGCTGCCGGAATGTCCGTACCGGTGAAATCTCCGCAAGACCTGCCGCCTGCGCGACGCAATGACAAACGTGATAACCGCAAGCCGGGGCAGGATACGGAGTGCGCCTTGCTGTATACATCGGGAACGACAGGGCAGCCCAAGGGTTGTGTATTGTCGAACCAATACTTTTTGCATGCTGGCCAGTGGTATGCGAGAGCAGGTGGTCTGGCCAGTATTCGGGTGGGTCAGGAGCGAATGCTGACGCCCCTGCCTCTGGTGCACATGAATGCGATGGCCTATTCAGTCATGTCAATGGTGCTGACCGCGGGTTGCCTTATTCTGCTGGACCGCTTTCACCCCCGCTCCTGGTGGTCATCGGTCAGAGCGAGTGGCGCCACTATCGTACATTATCTGGGTGTCATGCCTGCCATACTGGACAAGTTGCCTGCTTGCCCACAAGACCGGGACCATTGTGTGCGTTTCGGTTTTGGCGCCGGTGTGGATAAAAAGCTCCACGCGGACTTTGAACAACGCTTCGGTTTTCCGCTGCTGGAAGCCTGGGCAATGACAGAAACCGGTGCCGGAGCAGTCATTATGGCAAACCGTGAACCTCGCTTTGTGGGCACCAGTTGTATTGGAATAGAGGGGAAAGACGTCAGGGTCAGCATTGTCGATGAGCAGGGGCGCGAGGTTCGAGCAGGCGAGCAGGGCGAACTTTGGGTGTGTCACGCAGGTGCCAATCCGCGCTTCGGTTTTTTTTCGCACTATCTGAAGGATACGGCTGCCACTGAGGCTGCCTGGCAGGAAGATTGGTTTAAAACCGGGGATATCGTTCGCAGAAACGAGGATGGCTATTTGGTTTTCGTGGATCGCAAGAAAAACGTGATCCGCCGCAGTGGCGAAAATATTGCTGCTGTCGAAGTGGAGGGCGCTTTGGCACGCCACCCGATGGTTCAGGCTGTCTCGGTTGCTGCAGTTCCCGATGAGGTTCGCGGCGATGAGGTGCTGGCCTGCATTGTCCTGTCGTCTTCTGTGTCTGATCGCGATGACCCCGTGGCGCTGGCTGGCGAGCTGGTGACCTGGTCTTTATCACAATTGGCCTATTACAAGGTTCCAGGCTATGTGAGTTTTGTGAGCGAGCTTCCCTTGACAGCGACCAATAAAATACAGCGTGGTGCCCTGAGCAAACTGGCGTTTGAGTTGATTTGCAGCGGACAGGCCATCAATACCTGTCATTTGAAAAAACCGGGGGGGCGGGCATGAAACGGCCTGCTTCCTATGACGGCGTTGTTCTGACCGTGCCGGTAACAGTCCCTTACGTCCGGTATTCGATCGAGAGTGCGCACTATTGGTTGGGACGCTCGTTAAAGGGCCTGCTCGATGGCGCCGGCTTGTTACTGTCTGAGATTGACGGGCTGTGTGTCTCCAGCTTTAGTCTGGGGCCGGATTCTGCGGTGGGTCTGACCCAGCATTTCGGTGTGTCGCCTCGCTGGCTGGACCACATTCCCATGGGCGGTGCCAGTGCGATTGTTGCGCTGCGCCGTGCCGCCCGAGCAGTGCAGGCCGGTGACGCCAGCGTTGTTGCAGTCATTACTGGCGACACCAACCATGTGGATTCCTTTCGCAGGACACTCGGGCAGTTTTCCCGCTTTGCACAGGACTCCACCTATCCGTATGGCGCAGGCGGGCCTAATGCCAGTTTCGCGCTGCTGACACGTCACTATATGAATACGACCGGCGCCACTCGTGAGGATTTCGGCAAGCTTTGTGTAGCCCAGCGTGACAACGCCCTGCGTTATCCGCCTGCACTGATGAAAAAGCCGCTGACGCTGGATGATTATTTGCAGGCCCGTCCGATAACCGAGCCGATTCATCTGTTCGATTGCGTCATGCCTTGTGCCGGTGCCGAATCGTTTCTTGTGATGCGCGAGACGCAAGCGCGCAGCCTGGGGCTAGATTTCGTACGTGTTCTGGGCACTATAGAGCGGCATAATGGCTGGCCTGACGATGTTATTCAGTCGCAAGGCGGGTGGACGCTCGATTGCGATTCGTTATATGACCAGGCAGGGGTTGGCGCAGAGGAGATGGATTTTTTGCAGGCTTATGACGATTATCCGGTCATCAATATGATGCAGTTGGAGAATCTGGGCTTTTGCCAGGCGGGTGGCGGACCTGAATTTGTCCGTGCCAATTCCTTTACTGTGGACGGTTCATGTCCTCTCAATACTTGCGGTGGGCAGTTGTCCGCAGGGCAGGCGGGCGCAGCCGGAGGCACGCTGGGTATGAATGAAGCCATCCGGCAATTGACCGGACGGGCGGGTAGCACGCAGGTTGAACGAGCGCGCATCGGCATGGTCAGCGGGTTTGGAATGATTAATTACGACCGCGGACTATGCACAGCAGCCGCCATTTTGCAAAGCGGAGCGTCGATATGACTGATCGCATACGTAAACCGCCACGGAAAAATCCAGTTGAGCGCTCCCGCCAGACGACATTGCCTCCGGCTATGCGCAGTCGCACTTTCCATGGCATGACGCGCGCGGCGGCAGAAGGAAAATTTGAATTGCAAGTGTGTTGTGATTGCCAGCGGGTTCAGTATCCTCCACGTGACGCTTGTGGCTATTGTCTATCGCACCGCCTGCACTGGACTGCAGTGGACTGCAGCGGCATCTTGGTAGCAACAACGGTTTTGCATCACAGTAATGATGTCTATTTCCGAGAGCGTCTTCCCTGGCGCATCGGTACAGTAAAAATGACCGCGGGCCCCGTGGCGATTGTCCATGTGCATTCCGACTGCAAAGAGGGTGAGCCGGTGCAGCTGGACATGAAACTGGATAAAAGTGGCAACGCGACCCTGGTTGCCTTACCCCGGTTGTTACCTCCTCACTATCAGGATGACCCAATGATGCGCGAAATGACCAACGATGTAACGTTCCGGCGTGTGCTGGTGACCGATGGTAAGTCGGCCTTGGGCATGGCCATGATAAAGGCCTTGCTGCAGACCGATGCATCGATCATCTTTGTGGGAGACTCGCAGCCATGGCGACCATCGTCCACCTTCAATACCCTGCTGACCGACAGCAGAATTCAGGTTCACGCCATGGACGTCACAGACTCAGATTCCCTGGAACGGGTTGCTGCTGAAATTGGCGGCAAGGTGGACATCTTGATTAACACGGCTGATCTGCTGCGCGAAGGAGGCATGCTGGGCACCAGCAATGTCAGCGCTGCACGTGACATGTTTGATGTCAGTTGCCTTGGGTTGCTCCGCTTGGCCCAGCAATTTGGCGGGGCAATGGCGGCTCGGGCCGCAGACGGTGTCAACAGCGCATCGGCCTGGGTAAATATATTTTCGGTTTACGCCTTGGCCAGTCTGCCCAATCGAGGCGTATGGTCTGCCGCTCAGGCCGGTGGCCTGTCGCTGTCCCATTGCCTGCGCGCGGAGATGCAGATGGCCGGCATCAGGGTCGTGAATGTATTTACCGGCCCGGTGGATTACGAATGGGAGCAGACGACCCCGCCGCCACGGGTCGCACCGTCCCAAATTGCCCGGCAGATTGTCCAGGCGCTGGCAAACGGGCTGGAAGATGTTTATGTCGGCGATGTGGCAAATGATATCAGGGAACGGCTGCGCAGTAATGCCAAGGCGCTGGAGCGCGAACTGGCCGGCGGCAATTGAGACTGACAAAGGAGAGCACGATGACTGTATTGGTAGAACTGATGGGAGCACTGGCCTCGGGGAAAGTGAAAATTGTTGATTTGACGGAAACGCTGACTCCGGAGTTTCCGACGATTGTGCTTCCTCCGGAAATGGGACAGGCATGGCCGTTTCGCATCGAGGAAATTTCACGTTATGACGAACGTGGTCCGGGTTGGTACTGGAATAATTTTTCGTGCTCCGAGCACACAGGGACCCATTTTGATGCGCCTGCGCATTGGGTCAGCGGCAAGGATCAGCCCGACAATACCGTGGACACCATTGATCCGCAGGCGTTCATTGCCCATGCCTGCGTAATCGACTGCTCGGCAGAGTCGGCCGTGTCTGCCGACTATCTGCTGACCATCGACAAAGTGCTCGAATGGGAAAAAGAGCATGGGAAAATTGCCGCCCGATCCTGGGTATTCATGCGTACCGACTGGTCCAAGCGGGAAAAGCCGGCAGCGTATTTGAATATGCAGGACGATGGGGCTCATTCGCCGGGGCCAGATGCACAGGTGGTTCCCTGGCTGATTCGGGAGCGCGATGTGCATGGGTTTGGCACCGAGTCGGTGGGAACAGACGCGGGTCAGGCGCAGCATCTGGATCCTCCATTTCCCTGTCATTACTTCATGCATGGCAATAACCGCTACGGGTTGCAGTGCATGACCAATCTGGATCAACTACCACCCAGCGGAGCGATGATATTTTCTGCCCCCTTGAAAATACGCAGCGGCTCGGGTAGCCCCTTGCGGGTACTGGCGTTGGTCGAACAGTAGCTTTATTTGAACAGCCAGGGTGCACAGAAGAAAAATAATGACAAACGAAATACACAGGAGTAAACAGGGATGGAACGCGAAGTCGCAGTCGTAACGGGAGGTAGCGCGGGTATCGGCGCTGCCATATGCAACTCGCTGCTTGAGCGGGGCATGGAGGTGATTTCGCTGGCGCGGCGTTCGCCCGAGTTCAGCCACCCCCGGTTGCAGACCAGGAGTGTGGATCTGCTCGATCGCGGGGCGGTCAGGGAGGTCGCGCGCGACGTAGCCGACACTTACCCGGTCAGTCATTTTGTGCATAACGCCGGGGTTATCCGCCCTAATCTGATTGAGCAGGTGAGCGACGAAGACATGGATGCGCTTTCACAGCTGCATTTGACCAGTGCCCTGACATTGACCCAAGCTTTTATCCCGTCCATGAAAAAAAACAAGTACGGACGGATTGTATTGATTTCGTCTCGGGGTGCGCTTGGCCTGCAGACACGCACCGCTTACGCAGCCACTAAGGCCGGGATGATTGGGATGGGACGAACCTGGGCGCTGGAGCTGGCAGGATTTGGCATTACGGTTAATGTGGTGGCGCCCGGACCGATAGCGTCGGACATGTTTTACGACGTGATCGAACCGGGCAGCGAGCGCGAAAAATCCCTGGCAGCGGCTATTCCGGTGGGTCGTATCGGCATGCCGGATGACGTGGCCCAGGCAGTGGCATTTTTTTGCAGCGCTGCATCCGGTTTCGTGACCGGGCAGGTGCTGTATGTGTGTGGTGGCAGCAGCATCGGTTCCATCACTATTTAAGGCCCCGCCGATTTCAGGTGTGTTTATCTGAAATCGTGGATTCATTTGTTTTTTGATCGTCGGTTTGCATGACGGTCAAACAGGAGGAACTATGAAGCTGCTGTCAACTATTGTGTTCGCTGTGGGTATGTGTGCGTCGGTGGACGCATTTGCAAAAACCGTCACTGTCGGATTTATTTCGTCATTGTCGGGGCCGATTTCGTCCCTCGGTATTCCATACGCGAATGGAGCGATTGCCGGGCACAAGGCGATAGGAAAGTCAGCGGATGCCGATATCAAACTGATACGCCTGGATGATGCATCTGATCCCGCTACGGCGGCGCGTAATGCCCGCAAGCTGATCAATGAAGACCAGGTTGATGTGCTGATGGGAACATCAGGCGTACCCGGTACGATGGCCATCGCTGCTGTCGCGAACGAAAGCAAGGTGCCGTTCATTGCCATATCGCCGGTAGCCAATGTGTCGCCGGCCACTGCTCAATGGATGGTGAGTGTCGCTCAGCCAACCGAGCTGATGATCAATGCCGTGGTAGATCATATGAAAGCCCATGGTGTGAAAACCGTGTCCTACATCGGGTTTTCGGATGCCTGGGGGGATTTGGCCCACGACGCATTGAAAAAGCATTCGGCGCAGGTCGGCATAGAACTGCTTAATGACGAACGTTATTCACGTACTGATGCGTCGGTGACCGGTCAGATATTGAAGATCCGTGCGAAAAAGCCCGATGCCATTCTGGCGGGGACCTCGGGTACGCCTGCAGCACTGCCTTATCTGGAGCTGAAAAAACTCGGCTACAAAGGCAAAGTATATGGTACGCATGGTTTGATCAATAGTGATTTCATTCGAGTTGTGGGTAAAGCAGGCGACGAAATTCTGGCGCCGACGGGGCCGGTGACTGTTGCTGAACAATTGCCGGATACCAATCCGGTAAAGAAAGTGGCACTGGCCTACCGCGAGGCATTTCAGGCGGCCTTCCCCAAGGGGTCACCAGACGTCTTTTCGGCCTGGTCCTACGACGCATGGCTTTTGCTGGTCGCGGCGACAGCCGAGGCACAGAAACATGCGGAACCTGGAACCCCGGCCTATCGACAAGCCGTGATGGATGCCATTTTCAAGACACACGAACTGGCAGGTACCCACGGCGTATATAACTACAAACGCGGTAGTCCTTTCGGAACGGATGAACGGGCCCGGGTCGTGGTCAAACTGCGAGATGGTAAATGGAAGCTGGAAAACGAGTAAACAGCGTTCTGGCTACACAAATGTGGCAGGACCGAATAATACATAGAATCAGGAGAATAAAATGCAAGATTGGCTTAAACAGGTTGTGCTAACTGGAATTTTGGGCGGTGTAGGATCGCTGGGCGTTGCGCATGCCGATACCATCAAGATAGGACTGATTACCGCGTTAACCGGGCCGGGTTCATCAATTGGCATTCCTTATGAACAAGGCGCCAAAGCAGGACAGGCGATGGTTCCCGACGTTCAGGGCAATAAGCTGGAGTTGATTGTGCTGGACGATGCAACGGATCCGTCGAGCGCGGCCCGGAACGCCCGGAAACTGACGCAGGACAACAAGGTTGATATTCTGATCGGTTCGTCCAATGTACCGGCGACGCTCGCCGCTCTGCCTGTGGCGCGGGAGGCGGCGACAGCGCTGATCGGCATCAGTCCGGCCAGCACAACGGGAGAAAATGCAGCCTGGTATGTGACAACTGCTCAGTCCGCCAAGTTGATGATTAGTGCCGTAGTTGGGCAGATGAAGCGCGATGGCGTCAGAACGGTTGGATATATTGGATTTTCCGACGCCTGGGGCGATCTGGTGTACGACAATCTTGTCAAGGAAGCTGACAGTGCAGGCATCAAGGTTGTGAGCAATGAACGTTATGCACGATCTGATTCTTCGGTGAACGGACAGATTCTGAAGATTATCGCCAAGCGACCTGATGCCGTGATGACCGGCGGTGCGGGAACACCGGGTGCATTGCCATACCTGGCTCTGAGAGACAGGAATTTCAAGGGCAAACTGTATGGCGCACATTCATTGATCAACCCTGATTTCATTCGTGTTGCTGGTTCCTCTGCTGAAGGGCTGGTTGCACCGACCGGGCCGGTGATTGTGGCAGAACAGTTGCCGCCCGATCATCCCGTCAAGCAGATGTCTGGCAAGTTTCACGATATTTTCCAGAAAACCAATGGCAAGCCGTCGACCGATGCCTATTCTGCGTATGCCTTTGACGCGTGGCTGATTGCGGCCGAGGCAGCGAAAAAAGTCATCGCCGATGGCAAAGCCAAGCCAGGTACTCCGGCGTTTCGCGAAGCCCTGCGCGACGCCATCATGTCGGGCACGCAAGTGGCCGGCACGCACGGCGTCTATACGTTCAAACAGGGCGATTCGTTCGGTAGCGACGAACGTGGTCGTGTGCTGGTCCGTTTGGAAAAAGGCAAATGGAAATATATCCCCGAAAAATGATGGGGCGGACAACGAGGCCAAGCGCGTCGCACGATTAACCAGTAACGTCGGACGGGATACACAATGGATTGGGAAGTTGCTTATATGCTGACGGTAGACGGGTTGTCGAATGGCGCTGTCTATCTGCTGGCGGGTATCGGACTGGTAATGGTGTTTTCCGTTACCCGGGTCATTTTTGTGCCTTTTGGCGATGTGGCCGCATTCGCCGCGCTGAGCCTTGCCTCTTTGCAGGCCGGTGTCGTGCCCCCCACTATTGGTCTGGTGATTGTGCTGGCTGTCGTTGCGCTGGCCGTGGAAATGGTTAGTCTTGCCCGCACGCACGCGTGGCGTAACATTCCCCGGGCGATTGCCTGCTGGGGTGTGGCGCCGCTGGTGCCGTGTCTGCTCGCCTGGTCGATTGTCGGACGTACCGATTCGATGCTGATCCAGATAGCCGCCGCAGTACTTCTGGTGACGCCCATTATTCCGCTGATTGCGCGCATTGCATTGCAACCGATTGCCGATGCCTCATCCCTGATCCTGCTTATTGTCTCGCTGTCCATCCACTTTCTGTTTGTCGGCCTGGGGCTGCTTTTCTTTGGGCCCGAAGGCTTTCGTACCGAGTCATTCACAGACCTGGATATCGCTCTGTTCGGCAATTTTACGCTGAGCGGTCAGGTTGCGTTGACCATTGCCGTTGCCATAGTGTTGAGCATTATGTTCTATCTGTTCTTTGAATTTACTTTAACAGGCAAGGCGCTGCGTGCAACGTCGGTCAATCGGGTGGGCGCGCGCATTGTCGGCATCCGGCCGGTGAAGACGGCTACGCTGGTTTATCTTTTCGCGTCCATACTTGCCGGCATGATTGGTGTGCTTATTTCACCTGTCAACACCATCTATTACGATTCCGGTTTTATGCTGGGTCTTAAGGCATTTGTAGGCGCCATTATCGGCGGCATGGTGAGTTATCCGCTGACCATGGTTGGATCCCTTGCCGTAGGCATCGTAGAGAGTTTTTCTTCTTTCTGGAATGGAGCACTGAAAGAAGTCATTGTGTTCGGATTGCTGATTCCCGTATTGATGGTTCGTTCGGTGTTGACGGCACATGATGAAGATAGCAACGAGGAGATCGACGAATGAAAACGTCCCTGCGCAGTATCGTCGTATTTATGTTGGGAACGCTGTTCATTCTGGGATTGCCCTGGTTTCTGGGCAAGTTCGGCATTTCGCTGATGAACGATATCGGCATTGGCGCCCTGGTCGCTCTCGGCCTGGTTCTGCTGACAGGTGTAGGCGGAGCAACGTCTTTTGGACAGGCGGCTTTCGTGGGTGTTGCGGCCTATACCACCGCCTATCTGACCACTCACTATGGCCTGTCCGCGTGGACCGGCTTGCTCGCAGCAGTCTTGATTACAGCGTTGTGCGCGCTGGTCATTGGCTGCATCACACTGCGGTTGGGCGGTCATTTTTTGCCCCTGAGCACGATAGCCTGGGGACTGTCGATTTCACTGTTGTTCGGCAATATGGACATGCTTGGCCGCAATACCGGTATTACCAATATCCCACCGGTCTCGCTAGGCAACGTTGAGCTTCTCAATCCATTGCAGATGTATTACCTCATATGGCTGCTGGTGGGGCTTGCGCTGCTGTTTTCGTATTATTTGCTGCGATCCAGGGCGGGGCGGGTCATCCGCAGTTTACGCGGCGGTTCCGTCCTGCTGGCCAGTGTGGGCGAAGATGCGTTTGTGATTCGACTCAAATTATTTGTCACTGCTGCCGTATTTGCGGCACTGGCCGGATGGCTTTATGCGCATATGAACCGCTTTGTGAGCCCGTCTCCGTTCGATCTGCATGCCAGTATCAATTACCTGCTGATGGCCATTCTGGGAGGTGTCGGTTTTCTGTCGGGGGCGCTGGTGGGTGCCGCTGGCGTGCTGATCTCGAAAAATTACATCCAGGATATTCTTCCTCTGGTCTCTTCCAGGGGCGGTCAGCTTGAGGCGATTGTGTTCAGTGCGCTCTTTATCCTGCTTTTGCACTTTGCACGCGGAGGCATTATGTCGTTCGTCGCAAGGTACAAGAGCGTGGGGCAGAAAGTTGCGCAGGTCGATAAAAAACGCTATCAACCCTCAGGTGAAAAGCCTCTGACCGAAAGGGCTCCGATCGAGGCGGGGACACAAGTGCTGAGCGTGGATGGCGTTGTCCGCCGTTTCGGCGGGCTTGTTGCGGTAAATAACGTGAGCTTTACCGTATCGGCAGGTGAAATCGTGGGATTGATTGGTCCCAATGGAGCGGGTAAGTCCACCATGTTCAATCTTATTACAGGTGTGTTAGGGAAAACGGAAGGGCGAATACACTTTTTGGGCGAGGATGTAACGCATAAATCACAACGACAGATTGCGCGCCTTGGTGTCGCCAGGACTTTCCAGCATGTCAAACTGAGGCCAGGTATGAGCGTATTGGACAGTGTTGCGCTTGGCGCCAACATGAGAGGTTCGGCAGGGTTTCTGCGATCGGGTTTGGGTCTGAATCGCGCCGAGGAAAATCGCATTCTGGATCAAGCTTATAAACAGCTGGTCCGTATTGGTCTGGAAGGTCAGGAGTACACGCCGGCTGGTAAGCTGCCGCTCGGGCTACAAAGAATACTGGAAATTGCCCGAGCACTGGCATCTGATCCTGTATTGCTGATTTTGGACGAACCGGCGGCCGGTCTGCGAAAGCACGAAAAGGATGTGCTGGCCACCCTGTTGCGTCAGCTAAAGAAAGCAGGATTAACTATATTGATTGTTGAGCACGATATGGATTTCGTGATGAAACTGGTCGATCGCCTGGTTGTGATGAATTTCGGCGCCAAGCTGATAGAAGGGCTGCCACAGCAAGTGAGGGCCGATAGAAAAGTACAGGATGCCTATTTAGGGGGGGCGGCAAATGAATAGCATGCTGAATGTATCGGGATTGAGTGTTTCCTACGGACATGTGCAGGCAGTTAGAAATGTCTCGCTACAAGTGCCGGTTGGCAGCATCGTGTCTGTAATCGGGCCGAACGGCGCCGGCAAGACAACGCTGTTGTCGGCCCTGATGGGGCTACGCCCGTCGCAAGGCGCCGTGACCTATGAAGGTATTGATCTGCAACACATCGATGTGGAGAGCCGTGTTGAACAAGGCATTTGTCTGGTGCCGGAGCAGCGCGAACTGTTCGGGCAAATGAGTGTCTATGAGAATTTGTTGTTGGGCGCTTATGCGAAACGCGCTGATAAGACGGGGGTGCGCCTGCGTCTGGATAACGTCTACGCCCGTTTTCCACGACTGCATGAGAGAAAAAAACAAAAGGCATACACGCTTTCGGGTGGTGAGCGGCAAATGCTGGCCCTGGGCAGGGCCCTCATGTCTTCTCCCAAACTATTGATGTTGGACGAACCCAGCCTGGGTCTGGCGCCACTCATTGTTCAGGATATTTTGCGAATGGTCGCCAGGCTGCGTGATGATGGCGTGTCGGTGTTGCTTGTTGAACAGAATGCCCGCGCTGCACTGCAGATCTCGGACTTCGGCTATGTGTTGGAAACCGGCGAGATTGCACTGCAAGGTGCGGCTGCGCAACTGCTTGATGACCCCCGAGTCATTCAGCTTTACTTGGGTGGCGGGCAGCAGTAGCAGCCCAGCCAGGGCAATATCACGGAATGCTGACCTTGTTTTTTTGCAGGTCTTTCGCAATACGTTCATAAACAACGTAATCGTAGTTCATGCCGTTTTCTTCGGGTTGGGCATCGCGAGATGTTTCACGCCACAGTTTTTCATCCAGGTCGGGGAAAAAGGCATCGCCATCGACAAACTGATGAATTTCAGTTGCCATGACCTGCTGGGATTTTTCAATGGCCTGGGCGTAAATCTGTTCTCCACCGATAACGAACGCCGTATCACTTTGCTCGAACGCCAGGGAGATGGCGGTGTCCAGCGAATTGACCACATCGGCACCCTCGGCGCTCAAATCCTGCTGGCGGGTAATAACGATATTGCGCCTGCCCGGCAGGGGGCGCCCGATAGACTCCCAGGTCTTGCGACCCATGATGATGGGCTTGCCCATGGTGAGGGTTTTGAAGCGTTTCAGGTCGCCCGGCAGATGCCAGGGCAGGGTGTTGTTCACGCCGATGGCTCGGTTTTCGATGGCATAGGCAACAAGAATAATCAGTGAAGGCATGTCGGTTCCTGTTATATGGTGCGCAGGCGGGCAAGTGACGCAGGCTACGTCTGAGCTGGCAGGGTCAGACTGCTACCGGCGCCTTGATATGCGGATGAAACTGGTAATCGGCAATTTCGAAATCTTCATATTCATAGCCGAAAATGGAGTCGGGTTTGCGATGAATGATCAGCCGTGGAAAGGGGTATGGCGTACGTGATAATTGCAGTTGTGCCTGCTCGATATGATTGCTGTACAAATGGCAGTCGCCGCCGGTCCAGATGAAGTCGCCTGGCTCAAGATTGCATTGTTGTGCGACCATATGCGTAAGCAGCGCATAGCTGGCGATATTGAACGGCACGCCCAGGAAGATGTCGGCGCTGCGCTGGTACAGCTGGCAGGACAGTTTGCCATCGGCCACGTAGAACTGGAAGAACGCATGGCAAGGGGGCAGTTTCATTTGCCCGATGTCGGCCACGTTCCAGGCCGAGACGATCAGCCGGCGAGAATCCGGATTGGATTTGATTTGCTCAATGACCTGGCTGATCTGGTCGATGTGGCCGCCATCCGGCTTGGGCCAGGAGCGCCACTGCACACCGTAAACCGGCCCCAGGTTGCCCTGGGCATCGGCCCATTCATCCCAGATGGTGACGCCGCGTTCCTGCAGCCAGCGCACGTTCGAGTCTCCGCGCAAAAACCACAGCAGCTCAATGAAAATGCTTTTGGTGTGTAGCTTCTTGGTAGTGACCAGAGGAAAGCCCTCGGCCAGGTTAAAGCGCATCTGATGACCGAATACCGAGCGGGTGCCGGTTCCGGTGCGGTCTGTCTTGGCTACGCCATGCTCCATTACATGGCGCATGAATGCTTCATACTGCTGGTTCATCTTTATGCCTCGGCGATCACATAAGCGTGGGTAATGGTTGCTGACTTTTCCAGCATGGCAACGGCAGAACAGTACTTTTCGTGAGACAGGCTGACGGCCCGCTCCACCGCTTTTTCAGGCAGGTTCTTGCCGGTGACGGTGAAGACGAAATGGATTTTGGTAAAAATCTTGGGATCGGTCTCGGCACGCTCGCCCTGTACCGTTACCTGGCAGCGGGAAACCTGGTGCCGGCCGCGTTTAAGAATGAGCACGATGTCATAGGCTGAGCAGCCTCCGGCGCTCACCAGCATCATCTCCATGGGGCGGGGAGCCAGATTGTTGCCGCCGCCTTCAGGCGCGCCATCCATGGCAACGGTGTGTCCGCTGCCGGTTGTGGCAACGAACAGCATGCCTTCGGGGCCATTCCATTCGATATTGCATTCCATGATTGTTTCCTGCATTAAATCAAAATCAAATCATAACCCATTGCTACAATAGACGATCGGGCAGACTCCCGCGGGTTACCAAATCGACCGCCGGCGGCGCCTGCTCCGTTCTTTTCCTGTCCTTTCCAAAACAGGCTGACTTATGACCGAAAAAGCTATTGTTGTACGTGAATTTGATCGTCGTTATTCGCTTGCCGACCGGGTGCTGGCAGAAATCGGGACTGCGCTCGAAGTGCTCTCGGGCGCTTCGCGTGCTTCGCGCCCCAATCCTGCGGGCTCGCACATGGCAGCCAGCGCACCGGATCTGAGCCAGGCCGAAGCCAGGCATGCAGCCGGCCTGATGCGTGTCAATCATGTCGGAGAAGTATGCGCCCAGGCCTTGTACCGCGGGCAGGCGCTTATGTGCAAGGAAACGTCGGTGCGCAAGGTGTTCGAGACGGCTGCGCAGGAAGAGGTGGATCATCTTTCCTGGTGCCGCGATCGTATTCGTGAACTCAACAGCCATACCAGCCTGCTCAATCCCCTATGGTATGCGGGCTCTTTCGGGCTGGGGGTGCTGGCCAGTGCCGCCGGTCGCGAACGTAACCTGGGTTTCATGGCCGAGACGGAGCGCCAGGTGGAAGCGCATCTGGAGCGTCACCTGAGCGATCTGCCCGCGCAGGACAGCCGCTCGCGGGCCATTGTCCAGCAGATGAAGGAAGATGAGGTCCATCATCGTGAAACTGCGCAACAGCACGGCGGCACGCCATTGCCGTTACCGGTGCGTGGCATCATGACCGCCATGTCCAAAGTCATGACAACGCTGGCATATCGCGTCTGAAGCTCGCGTCTGAGATTCCTGCGCCCCAGCCTTGCCTCTCGCAGTGCAACGCAGGCAGGATGATCCTGCCGGGGCTTGCGAGACGCTTCGCGCAGGACCCCTGATCGCCCTTGATGCCGGCGCCATATCTGTCCGGCAGGGTGGTGGCGACCTTGGGATGTCCTCCCTGTTTACGCTGATTTATGGTCGAATGTTGTGAAAACACCACGACATGCCTGCCTGCTTTGTTTTTTTTCACCTGCCAGGGCGTAAAATATCCAGACATACCCGCACACCAGCGTAATTACCTATGGACATGTGTGTGGGCTGTGTCGGTTTTGAAACAGATTGAAGTAAATTGGGAGCGAATTCAAACGCTTGACTGATAATTTTCTTGCATCGCACAAAAAAAAGCAGTACTATCTGTTTAACGGATGACGAAATGGTTTTTCGGAAATTCGCAGTAAGCAGTGACAGCAGTTCTGCAGTTCGCCACATTCAAGAATAAGCGTTGGCGCCACAGTAACAGCTAGCATTGCCCGCAATAAGAAAAGGTTGTTTGCTTCTTAATTGCCTGCTGCTTGAGTTTCTCGCCTATTTGTCTTGCCAAGGTTGTCTCCTCCACCCTCCTCCTTTGGTGGATTTAGCCCAAGATCGCAAGGTCTTGGGCTTTTTTTTGTCCGCGAGTCCTGTATTTGGACGGCAAAGCGCAGGATATTGGCTAAGCCAAGGCCGACCGGTGCGCCCCGGGCAGGGTGGGCGCTGGGCCAGAGCAAGATAAGGGTCTGGTCAGGACTGGGCGCTAGGTCAAAGCGCGGTCAGGCAGGAGGGGCGCAAGCGGCGGACCAGGGTCGTCGTTTGAGCCAAAGCCCGTGGCTGTTGATCTCGGATGTGGTTCTTTCCTGGATCCATAAGGTTGCCCATTCATTTTGGGATTGGCCCGGGTCGATAAGCCTGACCAGCGATTTGTTCGGTCGATTCGCGCTGTCGACCTGCCCATTGACATCGATCCTGGCCTTGATCTTGCGCGTGACCTTACACTTGAAGCGCCAGCCCTCAAGTGAGCTAAATTTGTCATAATGTGACGGACGGCATTTTTAATGCAGATTAATTATTAAAATTGCCGAATATGAAATGTTATGCCGTTTGTTTCAAACCGGATAGCGCCCGGTCGCTCCGAGTTACTATTGTCGCTTGTTAAGTATTTGCATTCTGGATCGACTTTGACATTTCCCTGGCAATATCTCTATATCAGCGTTGTCGCCTTTATGGTCGGCGGGCTTATTGTTTTTTCCGAAAGATGGCATGGCCGCTACACCGGCGACTATGATCTGAACAAACCGCAAGCATCCCACAAAAAATCCACGCCTCGTATTGGCGGGCTGGCGGTGTTTGCCGGTACCCTGGCCGGGCTGCTGGTGCTGGGCCGGCCCGACAACATGACGCTCAACTGGCTATGGCCCGCTTTATTTGTGGCTTCGATGCCGGTATTTGTGGCCGGCCTTCTCGAAGACATTACCAAGGACATTGGCGCGGGCAAGCGCCTGCTGGCCGCGTTCCTGTCTGCCGCTATTGCCTGGTGGTTTTTTGGCGGAGTCAGCCGCGTCAGCATTGACGCTTTCAATTACATTCTGGGCTTCTGGCCGGTTTCGCTGATCTTTACTGTGGTTGCCGTAGGCGGATGTACCCACGCGCTCAATATTGTGGATGGCATGAATGGCCTGGCCGGCATGGTGGCCATGCTGATGGCGACCTCAATTGCCTTGGTGGCGTACCAGGTGGATGACCTGGCCATTTTTGCCATTGCCCTCGCCATGGCTTCGTCCATCATCGGCTTTTTCGTCTGGAATTTTCCTTACGGACGGGTGTTCCTGGGTGACGGTGGCGCCTACTTTATCGGCTTCATGCTTGCCGAACTGGCGGTGTTGCTGGTGGTGCGCAACCCTTCGGTCTCGCCCTTCTATGCGCTGGCCGTGCTGTTTTATCCCGTATTCGAAACGCTTTTTTCAATCTGGCGCCGCCGCTTCAAGCGTGGCGTGCCGGTAGACCAGCCCGATGCGCTGCATCTGCACCAGCTTATTTTTCGCCGCCTGGTTCGTGTCACGTTCAATCGCAGGGGGCAGGGCATGGTGCCGGTCATGTGCAACGCCCTGACATCTCCATACTTGTGGGTACTGACGCTGATCGGGCTGATTCCGGCAACCTATTACTGGGACAATCCGATCGCATTGTGTATCAGTATGCTGGTATTTGCATCTGTGTATATCTGGCTCTATTCACGCCTGGTGGCATGGCGCTGCCCGCGCTGGCTGCTGCTGCCGTCGGTGTCGCGCCGTCGCTGACCGCATCCGGCAGTTTGCTTTGTTTCATTCCGGTAATACATGCGTGTCGCATCTTCGTCCGTGCTTATCCGGAACTTGTTAAAATTGACGCTTGAAATACGTTCCATCACATCTATTTGAATAGCCTTCTGGAGAACTACGTGCAACTTGGCGATATAAAATTAGCAATTGTCGGACTTGGATATGTCGGGCTGCCTCTGGCGGTGGAATTCGGCAAAAAGCGCAGTGTGCTTGGTTTTGATATCAATCAGAAGCGTATCAAAGACTTGCAGGGCGGTGTGGACCACACGCTGGAAGTATCTTCCGAGGAGCTGGCCGAGGCTGCCAAGCTGAGCTATAGTGCTGATCCGGCAGAGCTTGCCAAATGTAATGTGTTTGTCGTGACAGTGCCAACGCCGATTGACGACTACAAGCAGCCGGATCTGACCCCACTTATCAAGGCGTCCGAAACCATTGGCCAGGTCTTGAAAAAAGGCGATATCGTCATTTATGAATCTACGGTATACCCTGGGGCAACCGAAGAAGATTGCGTGCCCGTTCTGGAGAAATGCTCCGGCCTGAAGTTCAACGAAGACTTCTTTGCTGGCTATAGCCCCGAGCGCATCAACCCGGGCGACAAAAATCATCGCGTTTCAACGATCAAGAAAGTTACGTCGGGTTCTACGCCGGAAATTGCCGACCTGGTCAATGATCTGTACAGCGAGATCATTACTGCCGGTACCCATAAGGCATCCAGTATTCGCGTGGCCGAGGCCGCCAAGGTCATTGAAAACACCCAGCGCGACGTGAACATCGCCCTGATCAATGAGCTGGCCCTTATTTTCAATAAAATGGGCATTGATACCGAAGCCGTGCTGGAAGCGGCCGGCACCAAATGGAATTTCCTGCCGTTTCGTCCGGGTCTGGTCGGCGGTCACTGCATTGGCGTGGACCCCTATTATCTGACGCACAAGGCGCAGGCCATTGGTTATCATCCGGAAATCATCCTGGCCGGCCGTCGCCTGAACGACTCCATGGGCTCGTATGTGGTATCGCAGCTGGTCAAAGCCATGACCAAGCGCCAGATCCAGGTGCAGGGCGCCAAGGTGCTGGTCATGGGCCTGACGTTCAAGGAAAACTGCCCCGATCTGCGCAATACGCGTATCGTGGATATCTTGAAGGAGCTGGGCGAGTACAGTATGGATGTAGACGTCTATGATCCGTGGGTTGATCCGGCAGAAGCCGATCACGAATATGGTATTACACCTGTGGAAACGCCGGAAAAGGGCGCCTACGATGCCATTATCCTGGCCGTATCGCATCATCAGTTTGTGAGCATGGGTGCCGAAGGCATCCGGGCGCTGGGCAAGGCCCAGCATGTACTTTATGACCTTAAATACGTACTGAAGGCCGATCAGGCCGATATTCGACTGTAATCAGAAAGGCAGGTAAGTACGAACAGGCGCTGTCGATGTGCATTCGATGGCGGCTGTGTTTTGGCAGCTTCAACCAATAGCAGGTGAATTATTATGACTCAGGCATTCGACAATCTCAAAAACGCCATTCAGGCCGAACCACGCACCTGGCTGGTTACCGGTTGCGCCGGCTTTATCGGTTCCAATCTGCTGGAGACCTTGCTTTTGCTGGATCAGAAAGTAGTGGGCCTGGATAATTTTTCCACGGGTTTTCAGCACAATCTTGACGAAGTGCAAAAAGCAGTCAGCACGCAGCAGTGGACCAACTTCAATTTCATCGAAGGCGATATTCGCGACCTGGATGCCTGCAAAAAAGCCGTTGCCGGCGTAGACTATGTGCTGCATCAGGCGGCGCTCGGTTCCGTGCCACGCAGCCTTGATGACCCCATTACAACGAACGCAGTCAATATTAGCGGCTTTCTGAATATGCTGGTTGCCGCCCGCGAGGCCGGTATCAAGTCGTTTGTTTATGCGGCCTCAAGTTCAACTTACGGCGACCATCCGGATCTGCCGAAAGTGGAAGACAAGATCGGCAATCCCTTATCTCCGTACGCTGTCACCAAATATGTGAACGAACTGTATGCCAACGTGTTTGCCCGTGCCTACGATTTCAGCTCCGTGGGCCTGCGTTATTTCAATGTGTTCGGTAAACGCCAGAATCCCGATGGCGCCTATGCGGCCGTGATCCCCAAATGGACCGCTTCCATGATCAAGGGCGAAGAGGTGTTCATCAATGGCGATGGCGAAACCAGCCGCGATTTCTGCTTTGTGGAAAACGCCGTGCAGGCCAACCTGCTGGCAGCTGCCAATATGCCAGAAGAGGGCAGCCAGGTGTTCAACGTGGCGGTCAACGCCCGCACCAGCCTGAATGAGCTGTTCGCCCATCTGGCCAGCACGCTGGACAAAAACGGTGTGAAGTACGATAAAAAGCCGGTATACCGCGATTTTCGTAGCGGCGACGTTCGTCATTCGCAGGCAGATATTACCAAGGCGCATGACCAATTGGGGTACAAGCCCACGCACGATATCCTGGAAGGGATCGAAGTGGCGATGCCGTGGTATACCCAGTTCCTGCGTTGATCCTTGAAGCGGGCAATCGGGCGGTTTAAAGGGCTGCATCCTGACCATATGCGTATCGCGCGCGGCGCGATGCGCGTGGCGTTTTTCCTGCTGATCGGCAAGATGGCCGGTGCGCTCAAGGAAATGGCGGTGGCGCATCGCTATGGTGTGAGCGAGGTGGTTGACGCCTATCAGTTCACCATGACTATGGCGAACTGGCTGCCCATTACCATTGTCGGGGCGTTTTCCATTGTCCTGATTCCGGTGCTGGTCAAGACGCGCTACGCGCCTGGCAGCGAGCGGGTGCAATTTCTCCGGGAACTGCAGGGTTGGGTGCTGGCGATTGGTGTTTTGACTGCTGTACTGACCTGGCTGCTGTGGCCCTATATTCTTGACTATACTGCTGGCAACCTGAGCCAGACCACCAGGCAGCATAGTACCGAGCTGATCTGGGCCTTTGCGCCAGCGGCCTTGCTGACGCTGCTGATCGGCGTGGGAACATCGCGCCTGCGTGCGCACGAGCGGCATGTCAATACCTTGCTGGAAAGCATCCCGGCGCTCATGATATTGATATGGATTCTGGTCACGCCGGGCGATGTCAGCGTCATGCCACTACTCTTGGGGACGCTGGTTGGCTACGTCATACAGGCGGTCTGGCTGACAGTGCTGGCGCGCAAGGCTGACAACGGTATTTGGGGTGTGCCCAGTTTTACGTTCAAGTCGCATCAGTGGCCGTTGTTGCTGAACGCGGCCGGCGTGATGCTGATCGGGCAGATCGCCATGAGCTTTGTGGGTCCGCTGGATCAGATTGCCGCGGCCAGCCTTGGAGACAATGCCAACGCGACGCTGGGTTATGCCACGCGTTTGCTATCATTGATTATCGGTCTTGGCGCCGCATCGGTGGGACGCGCTGCATTGCCGGTGCTGGCCGATGTGCAAAGCCAGGGCGATGCGCTGCGCGCCCGCAATATGGCGCTCAAATGGTCGGTGCTGATGCTGGCAGGCGGGATTGTTGCCGTGGCTGCCTGCTGGGTGCTGGCGCCCTGGATTGTGAAAATTCTGTTCGAAAACGGCGCCTTTACGGCCAATGACACGATTGCCGTGGCCAGCGTGCTGCGCTGGGGAATATTGCAGTTGCCATTCTATTTCGGCGTGCTGATTCTGGTGCAGCTGATGGCCAGCCAGAACCGCTACAAGCTGATGGCCGCCATTGCGGTGGCCAACTTTGCGCTCAAGGCGGTACTCAACCAGATTCTGGCACCCTTGATGGGCGCCGAAGGTATTATGCTGGCAACCAGTTGCATGTACCTGCTGTCTTATATTTGCTATGTCTTTGTGACGCTGACACATGATGTGTCCAAACAATCTACTTCTGAAAAAACAACCGATTGATATGTCTTTGAATTCGACGACCGCAGCGCCAGCCCCTCTGCGAATCATGATCTTCATCCACTCGTTGCATGCCGGCGGGGCGGAGCGGGTAGCGGTCGACCTGGCCAACCAGTGGCATATTCACGGGCATGACGTGATGGTGGTGACCCAGACCGATGCCCGTGGCGACGTCTATGAACTGAACCAGCATGTGGAGCGGGTAGCGCTCAATACGGCGGGTTTGCGCGGCGTGGTGGCCAATCTGCGACGCCTGTACGCCTTGCGAAAAACCATGCAGCGCTACAGACCCGATATCGTGCTGGGCATGATGACGACCGCGTCGATCCTGTCGATAGTGGCATCCACCGGCTTGCGGTGCCGGGTCATTGCCACCGAGCATACCCATCCGCCATCGCAGAATCTGTCGCCGTTCTGGCTCAAGCTGCGCCGTCGCACGTATCCGCATGCAGCCCGGGTGGTGGCGCTGACCCGCGATACAGCCAGCTGGGTCGTCAACCACGTGCCCGGATCGAATATGGCAGTGATACCGAATGCCGTTCACTGGCCGCTGACCAATAGCGAGCCGCAGGTGACGCCACCACTGCGCAACGGACGCTGCCGCCTGCTGGCTGTGGGGCGCCTGCACACCGACAAGGGTTTCGATATACTGATCGATTCATTCAGGGATCTGGCTGCCGTATTTCCCGACTGGGATCTGGTCATCCTGGGCGAAGGCCCCGAGCGCGATCGCCTGCAGGGACAGATTGATGTGGCCGGGCTGGCCGGGCGTATCAGTATGCCGGGCAGGGTAGGCAATATGCAGCA
Source organism: Advenella sp. (assembly GCF_052108595.1). Lineage (NCBI taxonomy): Bacteria > Pseudomonadati > Pseudomonadota > Betaproteobacteria > Burkholderiales > Alcaligenaceae > Advenella > Advenella sp. The sequence goes on along the minus strand of NZ_JBQEAU010000006.1, from coordinate 6,286 downwards.
GTGGTATCAGGCCTGCGATATCTATGTCCTGAGCTCGCGGGTAGAAGGCCTGTCCAACAGCCTGCTTGAGGCGATGGCCTGTGGCATGCCCAGCGTGGCATTCGATTGTGAAACCGGCCCGCGCGAGATTATCCGGCCCGATATCGACGGGTTGCTGGTCACACCGGTAGAAGATCCGCAGGCATTGGCTGCCGCGCTGTCGGCGCTGATGCAGGACAAGCAGGCTCGCAAAACGCTGGCCAGTCGTGCCGTGGATGTGCGTGACCGTTTTTCGATGCGACGCGTGCTGTCTTTGTGGTATGAGGTATTCAACGACATACAGCATCAGGATAAAAAGGGATAGGCAACGCTTATGTGCGGGATTGTCGGGCTTGTAGGCCGGTTCGAACACAAGGAAACATTGCTTGCGCAAAGCTGTGGCCGTATTGCCCACCGTGGGCCGGATAGCCATGGTTTCTGGGAAGATACAGATAATGGCGTGGCCTTTGGCCACGTTCGGCTGGCCATCCAGGACCTGTCCGAGCAGGGGCACCAACCCATGCCCAGTGCCGATCAGCGCTTCATGCTAGTGTTCAACGGCGAAATCTATAACCATCCGCAATTGCGCCAGGCGTTGGAGCAGGACGGTTATACCCATGCCTGGCGCGGACACGCCGATACGGAAACCATTCTGGCCGGACTGATGATCTGGGGCGTGCAGGAAACCTTGAAGCGGATGGTCGGCATGTTCGCCATCGCCGTATGGGACCGGCAGACGCGCAATCTGGTGCTGGCCCGTGACCGCTTCGGGGAAAAGCCGCTGTATTACGGTTATGCGCCAGATGGCCTGATGTTTGCCTCCGAGCTCAAGGCGCTGATGCCTTTGCCGGGTTTTGATGCGCATTTGAATCGTGATGCGATTGCGCTGTTTCTGCGGCATAACTACATTCCTGCGCCCCATAGCGTGTTCACACAAGTGCGCAAGCTGTTGCCAGGGACCTGGGTCAGTTTGTCGCCGGATCAGATAGACGCAGGCAACTGGCCCGAACCGCAGCCCTACTGGTCTGCGCTGGAGGTAGCCCGTTCGCAGCCGCGTGCGCAATTTGCGCGGGATGATGATGCGGTCGATGGCCTGGATCGCGTGTTGCGCCAGGCGATCCGCGGACAGTTGCTCTCGGACGTGCCGTTGGGCGCGTTTTTATCCGGCGGCATTGATTCTTCCCTGATTGCCAGTTTGACCCGGGAGGAAGCGGCCGGTACGCTCAAGACATTTTCCATTGGCTTTACCGAACCGGAATATAACGAAGCCGAATACGCGGCCGAGGTGGCGCGCCATCTGGGCACAGACCATACCGAGCTTTATGTCAGTGGCCAGGACAGCCTGGATCTGATTCCCGCGCTGCCGCAGATGTATGACGAACCGTTTGCCGACTCCTCGCAGATTCCGACCGCGCTGGTAATGCGCATGGCGCGGCAGCAGGTGACGGTGGCGCTCTCGGGCGATGCTGGTGACGAGCTCTTTGGCGGCTATTCCCGTTATAAACGGGTGCAGCAATGGTGGGCCAAGCGCGAGCGTGTGCCGGCAGGCCTGCAGGCACCCCTGCGTGCGGGTGCACGGGTTGCCGCCAGTCTGCTGTCGGGGCCGCGTGCAGAAAAATTCGGCAAGCTCGAACAGGTGCTGGGGGCGAACAATATGGTCGCGTTCTACCGGCAGTTTGTTTCGTACTGGCAGGACCCGGCCAGCCTGGTCAAGGGCGCAACCGAACCGGCCAGCGCCTTTTCACAGGCCCCTTTGGACAGCCTGCTGGACACGATGATGGCTATCGATACGGTGTCGTATCTGCCCGATGATATTCTGGTCAAGGTGGACCGGGCGGCAATGGCCGTTTCCCTTGAAACCCGTGTGCCGCTGCTGGATCACCGGGTATATGAGTTTGCCTGGAGCCTGGACGAAAAATACAAGCTGCGCGGCAACGACAGCAAGTGGATTCTCAAGCAACTGCTCTACCGTCACGTGCCGCCGCAGATGCTCGATCGCCCCAAGAAAGGGTTTTCCGTGCCCATGGGGCAGTGGCTCAGGGGGCCGTTGCGCCAATGGGGCGAGCAGTTGCTGGCATTGCCGCGCCTTGAGGCACAGAACCTGCTGGATGCGCAACGTGTGCGCGAGGTCTGGATGCAGCATCAAAGCGGGCAGGTGGACAACAGTGCGCGCTTGTGGGGTATCCTGATGCTGCAGGCCTGGCTGGACGAATACGGAATAAAACCATGAAGATCATTAACTGCAGCGGTAAGGAATAGTACATGCGGATCCTGTTACTTGTCAGTTCCATGAATGCCGGTGGCGCCGAGCGCGTGGCCGCATCGCTGGTCAATGCCTGGGTGGGCGAAGGCCATGATGTGTGCTTGATGCCCACTTTTTCCCGGGGTACGGGCCAATCGTTCTATCCGCTGGATCCCGGCGTGCGCCAGGTCTGGGTAGCCCGGCATCTGAGCGGCCCGGGCATGTTCCGTACGCTGGCCAAGCCGCTGATCCTGCGGCGCCTGATTCAGGATGAAGCGCCCGATGTGATCGTATCGTTTTTAACGAATGTGAATGTCATGGTGCTGGCGGCCACCAAGGGCCTGGGCATTCCGGTCATTGTGTGCGAAAGAACCAATCCGGCCGCCAGCAAGAATATCAGCAATGTCCTGTCGCACGCGCGTCGCCTGCTGTATCCGCAGGCCGATGCCGTTATGCTGCAGACGCAACAGGCCGCCGAGGTCTTTGCCCGTGTTGTGCCCGGCTTGCAGCATGTGGCGGTTATTCCCAATCCGTTGCCGCCGGCACTGGAGTCGGCCGCCCGGGCGGTGGACGATACCGGCAGGGTCTCGTATGTGTCCGATTCCGCCGGCACGGCACCCGATGCGGAAACCGCCGGCGCAGCAACGCCGTCTGATCGGCAAGCACAAGCGGGTGCGCGCAAGCAATTGTGCGCCATGGGCCGGTTTGTTGCCACCAAGCGCTTTGAAATGTTGATTGATGTCTTTGCCCGGCTGGCGCCGCAGGTGCCCGACTGGGATCTGACGATCTGGGGTGAAGGACCGCTTCTGAGCTTGCTGCAGGAAAAAGTGCGCAAACTGAATTTGCAGGACCGCATCCATCTGCCGGGTAATACCGACCAGCCCTGGGAGGCGATCAGCCGCGCCGATGCGTTTGTGATGACTTCTGAAGTGGAAGGGTTTCCCAATGTATTGCTCGAATCCATGGCGCTGGGCCTGCCTTGCGTGACCATGGATTGCCCCAGCGGGCCTGCTGAACTGTCCAGAGACGGGCGTGATGCCATTCTGGTCGGGCTCTCCGATGTGGATGCCCTGCAGGAAGCGCTGCATCAGGTTATGACAGATGAAATACTGCGGCGCGAGCTTGGCCATCGTGCCACGATCTCGGTACGTGACCGCTACAGCCTGGCCGCGGTACTGGAGCAATGGCAGTTCCTGTTTGATGCGGTGCTGGGCAAGTCGCGGGTAAAACCGGCAACGCCGACGGAGTCGCAATAATGCCGGCATTGTCGCAGCCCGCTGGCGCGGCTGGCGCCATGAGCCAATCTGCAGGATCGGATTCATCCGTATCGGCGCCGGTCGCCGCAGCGCCGATAGATGGCGCTAACGCAACTGCAGAAATAACAACAGCGCCTGCGCGCGAACTGCATGTGGTGCATGTGATCAGCGGCCTGGGCCAGGGCGGCGCCGAAGCGGTGCTCAACCGCTTGTTGATGGCGCCTTCAAGCACGGTTCGGCATACCCTGGTTTGCTTTACCGATGACGGGCTGTACGGCGCAGGTCTGCGCGATGCGGGCATCAACGTTATTACACTTGGCATGAAATCCGGCAAGATCACGCCGGGCGACTTTCTGGCGCTGCGCCGCGAACTGATCAGGCTTGGGCCTGACGTGGTGCAGACCTGGATGTATCACGCCGATGCGATTGCCGGACTGGCAGCACGAACCGCCGGGATCCGGCATATTGCCTGGGGCATACGCAATTCGGGCGAAAACCTCAAGAGCAGCAGCAAGTCTGCCTGGCTGCTGGCGCGCGCTTGCGGGCTGGTGTCCGGCTGGCTGCCGCAAACCATTGTTTGCTGCGCACAAGGCGCCCGAGCGCGCCATGAGCAATGGGGTTACGATGCAGACAAAATGGTGGTGATACAGAACGGCTATGACCTGACGCGCTGGCAACCGGATGCGCAGGCCCGCGAGCGCCTGCGGCAGCAGTGGCAACTGGCGCCCGATGCGCGGGTGATCGGTTTTGTGGCGCGTTTCAATCCGCTCAAGGACCATCGCAGCCTGATCGCCGCGCTGGCGCAGTGCAAACAAAACGGGCTGACCCTGCATTGTGTGCTGGTCGGCAAAGGGCTGGACACAGACAATGCGCAATTGATGCAGTTGCTGCGCGAGGCCGATGTAACCGATCAAGTACTCCTGCTGGGCATGCGCGATGATGTGCCTGCCGTCATGAACGCACTTGATATACACGTGCTCTCGAGCCTGGCAGAGGGCTTTCCGAATGTGGTGGCCGAGGCGATGGCTTGCGGCGTACCCGGCGTGGTGACCGATGTTGGCGATGCCGCCGTGATCGTGGGCGATACCGGCTGGGTTGTGCCGCCGCAGAACCCGGTAGCGCTGGCCGACGCGATCGGCCAGGCGTTTGCCGCCATCGATGCGCAGGGCCGTGACGTGATCGCCGCCAGGGTACGCGCCCGGGTGCTGCAGGAGTTCAGCCTGCCCAAGATGATTGAACGATATGAACAGACCTGGCGGGCGATGGTTGGCGATGCGCGCTGATTCGACGAATAGGGACCCCGTACTATGACACAGCAAAACTTGCCTCGCTCCCTGATGTTTGTGGTGAATAATCCTGCATTTTTTCTGTCGCATCGTTTGCCCATCGCATTGGCGGCAAAGGAACAGGGCTATGAGGTTAGCGTGGCAACCATGGACGGCGCTGCCGTGCAGGCTATCAAATCACATGGGTTGACGCACCATGTGTTGCCGATGTCGCGCAGCGGCATGAACCCGCTGGCCGAACTCAAAACGCTTTACGCCATCTATCAGTTGTTGCGGCGGGTGCGGCCCGATATCGTGCATTTGGTCACAATCAAACCCGTGCTGTATGGCGGCATTGCTGCAAGGCTTGCGGGAGTAAAGGGCGTGGTCTCTGCGATCTCGGGCCTGGGCTTTATTTTTACCCGCGAACACAAGGGCATTGACTGGGTCCGATTACTGACCCAGCAGCTCTATCGCTTTGCGCTGGGACACTCCAACAGCCGTGTCATTTTCCAGAACAACAACGATCGCGATATCCTGAGCGGCATTGGCGCGGTGCGCGGCGATCAGGTAGTGATGATCCGCGGTTCAGGTGTGGATCTTGAGCAATATGCAGCGGTGCCGGAGCCGCCGCTGCCGGTTAGGATCATTTTTGTGGCACGACTGTTGCGCGATAAGGGCGTGCTGGAATATGTGGAAGCGGCCGACATGTCGCGGCGCGACGGCAAACCCTATCGCTGGCTGGTGGTGGGCAATCCCGATCCGGGCAATCCGGCATCGGTAACGCAGGAAGAGGCCACGGCCTGGGGCGACCGCGTGCAATGGCTGGGCGAGCGCAGCGATATTGCTGCGCTGTACGCAGATTCACATATTGTGGTGCTGCCGTCGTACCGGGAAGGGTTGCCCAAGTCGCTGGTTGAAGCCGCCGCCTGCGGACGTGCTGTGATTACGACCGACGTACCAGGATGCCGGGATGCGATTGAAGCCGATCAGACAGGCGTGCTGGTGCCGGTCCGGGATGCGTGCGCAATTTATGAGGCGGTCTGTGATTTGGCAGAGAATACGCAAAAGCGACAGGCCATGGGCCAGGCAGGACGGGCGCTGGCGCAGGAGGCCTTCGACATTCGCAAGGTGGTGCAGGCGCATCTGGATATTTACCAGGCGCTAAGCCGCTAGGGTACTCAGACCGCCAAAGGGCCCGGGACTGCCGGCGCCCGCTTTTGCCAAAGCCTGATTGCCGCGCTGGCCCAGGCCCGGTATCATCGAAACCCGTTATCCCCGAAGCCCACTATTTCTGTTGCATCTGAGCCCTTACAAAACACGGTTTATCTCGGTTTCAGGCAAAAGGCATTGTGAAAATGCATCATGCAAAGGCAGGGCGGGGCAAGGATCCTTGCCCGACGGCTTACCGTCGTCATAAAACAATCAGAACGGCAACACCGCGCCAGGCGCAAACTGGGCGAACACTGCCTTGAACTCTGCGCGGATGCGATCAATCGCCTGCT
>NZ_JBQEAU010000005.1:21273-67340 GCF_052108595.1 Advenella sp. | reverse complement strand
AAAATACATAACGTATATTTATACATATCCAAAGCCCAATTCAGCGATCTGAATACCCGCACGAACCAGTTCACACGTCTCGACCGATATGGCACCAGGATAACGCAAAACGATTAACATGCTTTAGGCTCACCCGTACGGCCATCCAGCTTACCGTTTCTTCCCTGCTCCCCGCCACCCCAAATATCACGGCCTCCTTTTCCTGTCGGGTGATATAGAGCATGATTACTTCGATGGTCGTTACGATCTACCAGCACGAGTCGACCAGTGTCTTCATGATGATGCCAGGTAAAACCGGGAGTTCGTTTCCCATTTTGATTATCTAGCCAACCGGCCATCTCGGGCTGTCTGCGCAGGATATCCCTTCTGAACGTCGGGTCCGAATTCATTCTTTCCATAAGTCTGTTGTCTGCCAGCCTGAACTGCACCGCATCACTGGCAAAACGGTCGCCATCCCCGAGTATGTAATTGAAAAAAATATGATATTTCCCATTATTCGGCCGGTTCGCAAGACCCAAAGGATCGCTCCAACCTACGGGATTGGGTGCATACAAGTACAAATTTTCGCCACCGACCAAACCGATGGGATCCTGCTGAATAAATCGACCCACTTGCGGATCGTAATACCGGAAAGTATTGTAATGCAGCTCCGACTCTTCATCCCAGTACTGTCCCTGAAATCGAAGGTTGTTGACAAAGGCTTGGTCCTCACTGTCCGTTACAATGGTCGCTGGCCCAAGCGCTTTGTATTGGGCTCGCCACACAACTTCCCCTGTATCATTCAACACGGACTGCGGCGTGCCAATTTGGTCACAGATGTAATAATACAGGCGATGATTTCGTGCTGTACCAGCAGCAGACTGAGTATGCTTAGTTGTCACATATTGCATCAACGGCTCAAACCCGTCGTCTTCATATAGATAATGTGTGACAGATCCCACATCGTCTCCGGATTCTTCGAATGCCATTGTCATGCCATCCCAACCGTAAAGAATGGGACCGGCCAAGGATGTTGAGTCCGATGCATATATGCATTTGCCGATCCGACGCCCGATGGGATCATAAAAATAGCGGACAGTCGTGAATTCAGGCCTATCGTTATTGCGACGGTCTACTTGTACCAGTCGATCAAATCCGTCCCAATGAAATTGCTGCGTTCCCTCAGGTGAAACCTTTCTGGTCACATTACCCCTTGAGTCGTATTCAAAGTGTATGCCAGCAATATTTTTCAGCAGGTTTCCCAGCACAGGAGATACTTGCTCTGGCAGAGTATTGTCCGACAAATGGCGGTTGTCATGCTGTCCATTCATTCGATCAACGGCAACATGCTCTTCATGTCGCGAAAGATTTCCCGCCGGGTCGAAAGTAAACAATTCGTCCAACTGGGGTGTTCGCACCGACATGAGTCTGTCCAGAGGATCATAGCGATAGTGAATCATGCCGACGGCGGATTCGTCGACTATTTTCAATCGTCCTGCTCCGTCATAGTGATATTCTCGGTTGAAAACAGATTGCGGCACGTATTGACCTATCGTTACCGCGTGTCGGCTTAATCGTCCTGTTTTATCATAACTTTTATTCTGAAAAACTTCGTTGCCCCCAGTGCGCTTGACCTCTCGATGCAGGTTATCGCGCTCAAAATCGACGACACTATTTTGGTTTACAAGAATCCCATGTAAATATCCAGATCCATAGCGCAGAAAATCGATCTCTGTTCCATCTGGTCGTTTACTCGAAACACGATTTGATAGCTCATCATAACTATGCTTCCAGCAATAACGGCGTTCAATATCGTCCAATATATATCTATGATCTTCGGTCAGCAGGTTACCCATGTGATCGTATGAATATGTCAGTTGACAATTCTGATTATTCGCTTGAATTAACCGTCCTGCAGCATCGTATTCAAAGCGCTCCGTTCCGGATGGGCTGGAACGCGAAATCATCTGGCGTAAAATATTGTATTGAAATGATATGATCTTATTTTCCACACGCATGTTGGTCAGCACACCCGTGTACTTATCGTAATGGTACTCTGTGGACCTACCATCGAACCCAATTTGCATAACCAGTCTACCAAGCGGGTCATAACTAAATTTTGTCATATCTCCATTTTCGTTCACCAACTCAGAGAGTCTGCCCTTCCTGTCGTAGTTATATTTAAAAATTTGCTGCAAAGGATCCACACGTAATATCAGATCTCCTGAAGCATCATATTCATAGGTTCGAGTTCGGCCCAATGCATCCTTATATTCAAGCAGTCGGTTCTCCGCATCGTATTGCAATTGAACAATCAATTTCCTGTCATGCTCTATTCCCGCTACCGTGCCATTTTCTGCATATGTATAGGAGAGGACCTCACCTTCTGCGTTAACGACCATGCAAACACGGTCGCGATCATCATAACTCCACGTGGTCGTCTTATTTGAGCAGTCAGAATAGGTTTTTATCTGGCCGCTCGCAGTATATGTAATACGCTTTGTATTCTGCTTTCCATCTACGACAAGAATAGGTAGTCTCTGATTGTTGTATACGTATTCTGTACGATGTCCAAGTGGGTCCACCTGCGCGGACAGATTACGCTGTTTATCATACTCCCGCTGCCAGAGCGCGCCCGACGGCTCGTGGATGCGAACAGGACGGTTGAACTCGTCATACTCCCATCGGACAGCTAAGCCGTCCTGACGAACCATTTCAACCATATTGTCACGAGAGTCATAGATAAAGCGTCTGCTCGTACTGTCGGGGAACGTAACCGACGTGATATTGTTGAATTCATCCCGCGTACGGACCAGCCTTGTTCCGTCGCTGTAATGTATTTCATTAATATAGTTTTCCGAATTGTAAACATAGCGGGTTGTCTGCCCCAACGCGTCCGTCACATAACTGCTATTGTTTTTCCGATCCCATGAAAACCTCGTTTCACGGGATCCGTCATCTGCATATTCCAACAGACAGCGAGCCGTAGGTTCATTACCGTCCCATTCAAGATTTATTCCCCTATCGGTTTTGTCCGTATAACGTGTAATCAAATGGTTCGAATAGGTATAGTGATACTTATTGCCATACTCATCAGTCGCCTGGACAAGATCCCCCTGTTCGTCATAGAGATAGCTGGCAAGCGTTTCATCCAGAGAACCTCCGCTTTCTGAGTCATTGCGCTGTTGCCCGATGCGGATAATACGCCCACTATCATCATGCTCGAAATTTACTGTGTGTATATCTGTTTCAAGTCGTAAAAGCAGCCCTGTCTGCGTATAGAATAAGTGCGTCGCGAGATCGTTTATATCGTATATTACTTGCAGTTTAAATCCATTTTCTGATTGCTTATAGAGTTCTCTGCGGCGGTCCTTGTGATTGACCATAATCGTGTCGACAGAGGGCCGGCTCCACGTAAACTGTTCCTTTCGGTCGTAAAATGACTCACCGACATCCAGATATGGACGGTCGATTTGACGTCCTTCTCCACACAAATAAATCAAATTTTTTCCATTGTCATCGATTCTGATCGTGTAATCATTAAGCCACCGGTGCCCCAAAGCCCCCCTTTCATCAAAGGCAGTACAGTTGGATCGATAGGTACGTTTCCAAATGATAGGAATGGCACCAGGCAGTTCAAAATCCAAATGCGAAAATGTCTCGTCACCCATCGCAAAGCAGACGGACTGAGCGGTAGCATCGGCACCACTTCCCATGGGCGCCATACTGGCAGCAGTGCTCAATACATTAATTGAAGTGTCAAGGTTTATACAGCGCTTGCAGTTTGCTGGCGGCTTTTCAGCATCCCCCCTGTTCCCGTTCCCATCCTTGTCGCCTTTTCCGCCCTTGCCGCCATCACCCCCGCTGCCGTCCTTGCCCTTGCCTTTTGTACCGACGCCGCCGCCACCGCCGGGACGTTTGATCTTAAAGCCCTTGTCCAGCTCAATGCCTGTGATGTTGACGTTGAGCAGACCCATTTTCTGATCCTGCCCGCCCAGCTGAATGTTGGCGCCATACAGGCCGATGTTGGCTGCCTGCATGGAGTCACCCATGCCGTATAGCTTGATATCGGCAATATTCTGGTTGTGATTATGTCCCGCGACCATCACATCCTTGATACCATCCACACTCAAATCCAGCGTGTAGCTCTTTTTTCTGGTGACGGTATTGTTGTCCAGCATCAGCGCCGTTTCCACATTGACCGGACTCTCCTTGATGATCTTGCCCGGTGTCTGCACAATTCCAGGGCCGGCAGAGCTGATGTCCAGCGAGCCACCCGCCTTGATATCAATTTCTTCCTGGGTGGATTCGGAATAGATCGTGGGCGACGCCATGGTGATGTCGCCAGCCCGCAACTGCGAACCCGACTTGATATTGCTGGTCTCCCCGGTTCCGACGGTTTCCGACACGGTGCCATTGACCGTCTCTTCATCATGGGTGGTGGTCGTGATATGCAATCCCTGCAACGTATGGCTGGCCTGCCCACCAATGGTGCTGGTCAGCGCTCCCGTAATGGTTTCGTCCACACCATCATTGAACGACTGCTGCAGATTGGCGCCTATCTGTTCGTCCAGTGAGCCCTGTACGGTCCGATTGTGATCCGCCTGGTAGTTTTTGACCGCGCCGGCGGCCATGGTGATATCTGAGGTGCTGTGCGCGGTGTGAGAGCGTAGCCCGCCGATAGCGGACACGACATTGCCTGCCACGTCGTGCGTCTGGTTGTTCTTGACATGCGTATCCATATCTTTTTCAGCCACCATGGCCAATAGTTCGCTGCCCTGCCGGTCTTCAAACATCAGCTTGTTCGCGTTGGCGGGCGTGCCGTTTTTGCTGCGGGTAAGAAAGCCGCTTTGCGTGGCATCGTCCGGCAAATTCACAGGTGGCATATTGCTGGCGTTGTAGACTCGCCCCACCGCGATTGGACGATCGACATTGCCGTTGATGAAGTCCACCACCACTTCTTCGCGCACCCGCGGGATTTGCACCCCACCGAAACCACCGCCGGCCCAGGGGTTGGACACTCGTATCCAGCACGAGCTGTTCTCGTCCATTGCGCCTTCACGGTCCCAGTGAAACTGTACCTTGATACGACCGTACTTGTCGGTCCAGATCTCTTCGCCTTGCGGACCCACTACGGTTGCCGTTTGCGGGCCATTCATTTTCGGGATGGGCGTACTACGCGCAGCGCGATACTGCACATTGGCAGGAATATGCCGGGAGGCCACAACATACCGTGCTTCGTCATCGGGCTGATCATGGCTGGCATAGGCCGGATTCTGTATGTCATAGTCAGTATGAACAACCAGATATGCCTTATTTTCCGCCTGATGAGGGTAGTTTTTCAGCGTGAAGGTATAACCAGGCGCCATCGTCCGCACATTTGAACGAGCCACAGCCTGCTCCTGCAAACATTGCAGGGACTGCAGATGCACTTTGACATAATGTTCAGAATCGGATGAGTCTACGTACCCACCCATGGGTTCATACATTTCCAGATCCAGGCTCTGGGTTGCCCGCAGACTCGTCCTGCGCTTGGCGCTCATGTCTGCCAGCGGCTTCTGAAAGTCGTAATCCATGGTGGCATAGCCCGTGGACGTCAACTCGCCCGACACCTGCCAGTCGGCAATACATTCCTGCATGGCGACGGAAAGCCGATCGTCCGGATAAAAGGGAATCACAGGCAAAACCGGCAACGGATCGTGCGACTGGGCCTCGTCTGTCAACACCAGGACATGACGTGATGCTTCATGGCGGAACCAGTAATAGATGCCCTCGTGCTCCATGAGCCTGCTGACAAAACTGAAATCGGTTTCCTGGAACTGGACGCAATAGCCCCACTTGCGATAACTGTTCATCAGCCGGACTTCAACATCGAAGTCGTATTTTCCAAGCACCTTTGTGATAATGTCGACTGCTGTTTCATTCTGGAAGATGCGGTTGTCGCTGTTCTGCGTCGCGTACCACAACCATGATCTGACCGTCGCCTGATAAATGTAATAACGCGGTGTCCCGGTCTCGCGATGCAGTAATTCGAAGCCAGTCACAACGCCGTTCAGAAAACGGGGTGATGCGCCCGTCTCTATTTCGAATGTCACAGATTGCCCCAGCATGGATTGCAGATCCAGCTTCGCGTGTTCTGAAACAAACCGCACCGTCCATTCGGACAGGCAGGATAGCCCTTCATGGCCCTGCAGGGACTTGAATTTAAGCGCGTCGCCCAGCGGCGTGATGGCATTGACTATACGGTTCATGACTCTGCTCTGTCTATCGTGGTTGGGTCAATAGTGCTACGGGAAAGCCCTGGCGCGCTGCGTTTCGCTCCATAACTCGGCCTCATACAGTTCCGGGTCTATTTCCAGGGCGCCTGCACGCCGCTTCAGGTTCAGGTCATCACTGAGCGCGCGGTGAAAGCGGGTGCGATTCAGCCTGGCATCATCAAAACTCGCCCGATACAGGTCTGCATACGAAAAATCGGTGTGATCCAGCTGAGCCAGATCAAAGCGGCATTGACGCGCACTGGCGTGATGCCATACAGACATGGACAGGTTGGCATTCACAAAGCTGGCATCGTCCGTGATGGCATCTACGAATACACTTTGCGCAAATTGCGCAGCATCGCAGCGTGCACCACTCAGATCCGCATCGGCAAAAACAATGAACTGGCCTTTGCTGCTGCGCAGATCCGCGCCTTTGACGCTCGCACTCTTGAAAGCGGCCTGCACCAGATTGGCCGAGGCCAGGCACACGCCGTCAAGGATTGCCTCGGTAAACACGCCACGCTCCAGGTCCTGTCCCTGCAGATTCTGACCGCTCAGATCCGACTGCAGCCAGATCACGTTGACCAGGCTTGCTTTGTGAAAAATAGCGGATTTCAAATCCAGCCCAAACAGTGTGGATTTGAACAATTGAGCCTGTGAGAAATCGACCCGCTCCATATCCGACTTCATGAACGTCATCTCTCTACCCTGAACGCCGGTGTAGCGCACGCCTGCCAGACGACAGCCGATGAATACTGTTTCGTCCATCATCGCATGATCAAAATCGGCGTCGCGTACATCACAATCATGCCATTTGGCCTGAAACAGCAGGGACTGGCGCCAATGTGTTCCGGCCATCACACAGGTGTTGAAAAATACGGTATTACCGTAGCATTCGTTCAGGCTGGCACGGTCAAAGCAGCAGTTGGAAAATACGCTTTCGTCCAGCCTGGCGCCATCGAGTTGGGCACCCGTGAAGTCAACACCTTCGAAAAGCGCACCCGACAGGTTCCAGTCGCGCAAATTCCGCTCTTTGAGCGATATTTTCAGAATCGGTACGCCGTTATCCACCAATTCCCGCAGCTGCGCATCAGTCAGGCTCATGCTGATTCCTTTTTCTGCGTGGGTTCCAGCTGAATCTGCTGCGTATAGTTGTCATGCTGCAGGCTGCCCGCGTCAATATTGCTCTGGGCAAAATCGGCCCGGAAAAAATTGACCTTGCTAAAATTAGTACGAACAAACGTCGATTTCCTGAACAGGCCTGTCATCAGGTTGGCTGCCGTAAAATCGCTGTGCCGAAACTCAGTCCGCATGAAAACGCCATCGGGGGTTTCCAAGCCACGACAGTCTGCCTGTTCAAAAACCGATTTGGAACAATCGGTATTGCGAATAACCGCCTGCACAAAGCGCGGCCGCTGAAAATGAACACCACGCATACTGCCATCGCTGATCCGGGCATGGCTGAAATCGCAATCGACCACCGGCTTTTCTGCAATCAGGGTGAAGGCGCTCATGACGGATCCGGCAAACGACATGCCAGACAGCTCACATAAGGCAAAGGCGCAGCGGATCAGCCAGGAGTCGGCAAAGGCGCTGGCGGTAAAAATGCACTCATAAAATGCACACTTGTTCAGCCTTGCCTCCTTTGCCGCCACATGATCCAGTGAGCATGAGAGCATCACGGTTGCATCCAGCGCCAATGCATTCAGGGTCGTATTCTCAAAACGCACGTTCCGAAATACGGATTCACTGAATGTCGCTTCGGAAAAATCACAGCGACTGAACGTGGACTCATCGATAATCGCCTGATGAAAATCACAACTGGAATACGAAACGGCATCAAAGCGCGTACGCGACATATTGGCAGTGTGAAACCGGCAGTGCTCAAACTGAGTTTTGCTATATGTGCCACTGAACAGCACGGCTTCGCTTAAATTGCACTGAATGAATTTGGCGTCAGTCATGTCGGCGCGCATCAGCACCGCCTGACTGAAATCACAATTGTCAAAGACCAGGCCCGTCAAATCGGCACCGGTCAGATCCATGCCACTCAGGTCTCGATCAGTCTGTGCCGCCTGGATGGCCTTTTCCCGCCGCTCTCTGGCTATGGTCTGATCCAGCACGTAGGTGCCAGATTGGTATTGCGCGGAAAACAGCAAGCCGCGATGGCGCTGCCGCTGGACAATAGGGCTATTGTCTTCACTGGCTTGCGCCTGGCTAATTTGCGCCAGCAGTTCATCCAGCGCGCGATTGGGCTGTTTATTGCCCGGATCCGGCACTCTGGTCCTGGCATTGATATCTTCGATGGTTTTAAGAAAATCCGGTTCACCGAGCAGGGCCGGTAACGTCTTGTCCTTGCCGCCCGATTGTTTGAAGCGTTTTGCCGCCGCTTTGGCCTGGACCAGTTCGGCCCGATGTTCGCGGACCGCCAGATTGCGCTGCCTTTGTTTTTCCAGCAACTGCTCCATGCCCGGCTGTGGCCGGGGGCCGACAAATTCCGGCAAATAGTGTTCGGCATCCAGTCCCATGCCGGCCAGATCGGAACGCGCGTGCAGCAGCAGGTAACGTTGCAGGCGATGCTGCTTTTCCCACATGGCGCCATTTAAGTCAGGCTTGAGATCGAACCCTGCCGTTTGCAGGTTTTCAGGCAGCAGTTGCGCGTCTTCATAGGCCAGCAACGCCGATTCATCATGATCCAGCCGCGTTTGCATGTAGCGAAGATAATGGTCATGCGTTTTAGGAGAGTACTTCCATTCAAGGGCGCCCAGGATATGTTTGATTTCCTCGCCGTCGTCATGCCAGCCCGGCAGCGTTGCGTGAAACAGCACAATATAGCTTTCCAGATGCGGCACCAGCCAGAGCGTGGTCGGCACCAGCTCGACATCGTGGGTCTCGGGCGCAGTGCCGGCATCCTTCTGCAGTTGCACCAGGCATCTGGCCTGCCACGCCGGCACCGTGCCCTGCCAGCACAGCTTATCTGGATGCATATTCCATACGCGATATTCGGTGTTGGGCGGCAGTTGTGCCTGCCCTTCAAAGATCTGGTCGGGCATGGCGGCATTGAACAGGCTAGGATCCATATCGGGAAAGAAGCCGGGCGCATCAGTTTTGTGCCATTGTTCTGAATACGTCCCCACTTTGCCAAAGCGAACCGGCCAGGTAATACTCTGTGCCCCCAACCCGGCCGGGTGAATGGTTTCCCGGAAATCACGAATCGGATAATCGGGCCACTCCACATTGGGCATCCGTCTGGCGCGCACCCCATGGATGGTTTCCTCTACCGTCCCCTTGCCCATCGGGTTATTCGCAAAGCCAGGCCCGCCATAGGCATTTTGCCAGCCGATGTGGAGTTGTTCAAAAGGCTGCGCCGGAGTAATGCGATTGTCCAAAAAGTAACGGTCTCCGTATACCTGCACTTGCTTGACACGATCATTGACCTGCACTTGAACGCGGCACTGCGTTTTGTCTTCCGAGTGCGCAGTATAGGCATTGCCCGACACCAGAAACTCTGCTTGTGGCTTGGGCATACCCAGGTCCAGAATGCCCTCGGCGTTCAGATGCTCGGCAACAAACGACCAAAGCCCCGCTTCATTTTGCAGCACCGGATATCCCTTGCTGTTATCCACCAGAATGGCGGCAGACAGGCCGATATGGGCCTGGCCGCGCCAGCGATACGGCCTGATCTGGATACTCAGGCAGAATGGCTTGGAAATTTTCATGCGCCAATGCCACTTGTCATATTCATATCTCAATCCTGAATACATATTTTCTGTCGGTCTTGCCAAGCGACATATTGGCGCCGATAAGACCGATGGAAACCAGATCGATAGAATTGCTGTTGCCAACAAGCTTTACCTGCGCTCCCACCAGCGATACCGTGCTCAGTTGCATGGCATCGTACATGCCGCCAGCAGCCAGCTTGACGGCAACACTGGTATCGGCACTCTTGCTGGCGCGCGAATTAATGCCATTGACCCCGATCGCCACCTTGATATTCTGTTCATGCAACGTCGACGGATTGACCGACTGCATCAGCGTGGACTCTCTGATCAGGCTGCCCGATTTCATCAGAATGTCGGACTGCGCATAGGCTTCCCATGTGGCAGCACAATTGAGCTTGAATGGACCGCCCGCATCCACTTTGAAACTGTCCGCTTTCATAATGGCATCACCGGCCCCCACGCTTTTACTGAACAGCCCGCTCACCGTCACAGCTTCGCCACTGTCAAAATTGCGGACCACCGCGCCGGTAATGTTATCGGTCCGATGCGCGTTCAATGTGCTTTGCACTCCCTGATTGAATGCATGCAGCGCCGGTTCGCCCGCAACGGTCAGCGTTTCGGCCCCCCCAACGGAAAGCGTGTTGGCGCCGGTGTATTCGCGTTTCTGTCGCTGCGCCACAGAGTCTGTGGCGTCGGCCGCTACCGAGAACCGATGCCCGCTCTCATGCTGGTAGGTGGCTGCCTGTGCCACCAATTTGTTGAACAGTCCGCCATAACTCCAGGTATGTGCACCGGCAATATTGGTAGCCGACATGCCGCCCACCCGATGATTGGCATTATTCTTTACGCGGCTCTGCATATCTTTCTGGGCCACCATTTTGAGCATTTCACTGCCCTGACTATCGTCGAACATGACCGTATTGGCCGCATCCGGACTACCGTCCTTGGTGCGCGTATGAAAACCACTTTGCGTTGCCTGCTCCGGTAGCGTCACCGGCGGCATGTTCTCTGCGTTATAGACCCGGCCGACCACAAGGGGCCGGTCAGGATGACCACCGACAAAATCGACAATCACCTCTTCGTTCACGCGAGGGATCTGCAGCCCGCCGAAACCGCCGCCGGCCCAGGGGCTGGAAACCCGGATCCAGCAGGAACTGCGTTCGTTTTTGCTCCCATATCTGTCCCAGTGGAACTGAACCTTGATACGGCCATATTTGTCAGTCCAGATCGACTCGCCTGCCGGTCCGACGACCCGGGCCGTTTGTGGCCCGCTGGTTCTCGGCTCGGGCGTGCGCGCCGGATGGCGATACTGGACGTTTGCCGGGATTGCTTCTATCGTCGTCAACAGCGTGGCATGCTGGTTCACCGGCGCCTGACCGGTGCTGGCTGCGCTGTGGTACGGCGCTTCAATGAACTCGTAATGGCTGCGGACAATCAGGTACTCGCGGTTCTGCGCCTTGTCTGGATGGTTTTTCAGTACAAAGGTATGGCCAGCGCACAAGGCCCTTGCGTTACTGGTGGCCGCGATAGTCTGTCGTTTCATTTCCAGGGCCTGCATGCGCACGCGGGCATAATGAGCGCCTTCTTCCGGCTCGGTATAACTACCCATCGGATCGTACTGCTCAAGATTCAGGCTGTGGCCTGCCTTGCCCTGGGCCAACTGACGCACATCCAGGCGCGCCTGCGGCTTGTTCAGGTCATAATCGGTCGCGGCATAAGCGGTGGGGGTCAGACAAACCCGCGGCTGCCATACTTCTACATACTCCTGCAGCGGGTTAACCAGATGATGTCGGCTGTAATATGGCAGCCGTGACAAACCTGGCACCGCACGATGAGCACCCATGTCGTCGGCCAGCACAAGGGTGTGCCTGCCCTGGTCATGTTCGAACCAGTAATAGATACCTTCGTGTTCCATCAGGCGGCTGACGAAATCAAAATCGGTTTCGTCATACTGCACGCAGTACGTCCACTTGCGATAATGCTCAACAAGCCGCAGATCCAACGCAAAACCATATTCACCCAGCACTTCGCTCAGGATATCCCTGATGCTTTTGTCCTGGAAAATTCGATAATCACTGGTCTGCGTGGCATACCATAGCCATGGGCTGAGCGTGGCCTCATAAACGTAATATTTCGGCGGATACGAATCCCTGCCTGTGCGCCGAAGGCGCGTCACAATCCCGTTGATAAAGCGTGAAGATGATTGTTGTTCTACCTCCACTGCAAGCGCCCCACCCAGCAGGCTTTTGATGTCCAGCGCAGGGGTCTCGCTGAGTATTTCAAGTGTGAACTCAAACAGACCCGATACCTGCTCCTGTCCTTTGAGTGAACGCAGCAGCAACTGACCGTCGGGAAAATCGCCGTGCAGCCGGAAGATCCTTTTCATTGTTCGCCCCTGCTGCTCATGGCGCCAGGATGCTGACAATGAAATTGCCTGGCACCAATGTGAAACCGATAATATTGAACATGTTCTGCAGTCCGAAAGAACACAGGCGGTTGGCCGGCGTACCAAACAGGAAGGTTGTGTATGAATTGAGGAAAAGGCGGCGCGACTGGCCGACAACGGTATGCGACAGGATGCCCGTCCCCACGCCGGGAAAGTCACCCAGTGTGAGCGGGATGGTGGTCATCATGTTGTGGGCAAATCCTCCCATGAACAGGATGGTGACCGCAATCGGTATGGCCATCATCGGAAATCCCATGTCCGGATAGGGAATCGGCAGCAGCGCCGGAGGCGTCAGACAGACGTCTGGAAATCCCAGATCCAGTCCCATCAGTTGCGTGGTTGCCAGCATATGCGTGTTCCTCTTTTCCTGTACTCAGTTTCTGGTAATCAGACCTGAAATCAACACCGCCATCACGAAGTTCTCTTCGCCCGATCCGTATTTTTTCAGTTTGAAGCCAGAGATCTCGATCTTTGCTGCGTTCATGTCTCCCTGCAACGGCGTAGCCACCAGGCCAACGGCGCTCATGCGCAACGACGTGGCCGCCATGCTGGAGGAGATGCCAAACAGACTGGCCGAAACGACGCCGGCGGATTGATACACATCTTCGGTGGTGTTTTTCAAGCCTTTGAGCTTGAATGAAAAATCATGCGTCTCACTATGCTGCGTCGAGGTATGACTCAGCGTTGCAAGATTGCTCAGGCTCTGCGGACCACCAGAGGCCAGATTGAGTTTCGATTTGGCATTGAACTGCGACAGCCCGCTTGTGGATTTCATATCCACCGATCCTGCCTTCATGGATAGGGGGCCACCCATCACTTGCTTGAAATAGCCGCCCGAGGTGATCGTGCTGCTTTCCGTGCCATTGACGATGCGCCTGACCGGGCCGGAAACCGTGTGGGAAAAATCGGTTTCAACCTTGCGGCTGCGACCACCGCTATAGGTGAAGTTCGCCAGACCGGCATTGACATTCTGGACAAAACCACGCCCCATCACAGTTACCGCCGTCGCCCCTACGCTGTGAGTGCGGGGACCGGTGACAATGTCATTTGACATACCGATGATATTTCGCTCGTGGTTGGCCGCATTTGTTTCCGTCGACGGGCCGCGAAAGATATTGTCGTCGATTCCACCCACGTTCATCGTAGTGGCGCCACCGTGCGTACCTGCCTGCGCGCCGGCCACGCTCAGGTTTTCATTGTTTTTGACATGCGTATCCATGTCGCGCTCGGCGCCGAACGACAGTTGTTCGGCGCCGGGACGATCTTCGAAAAGCATGGAGTTGGCGTTCTCAGGCGTGCCATCCTTGCTGCGGGTCTTGATCCCGCTTTGGGTGGCATCTGCCGGCAGATTCATGGCCGGCATGTTGCTGGCGTTGTAAACCCGTCCGACGACAATTGGCCGGTCAAGAAACCCGCCTACAAAATTGACAATGACTTCGTCGTTGACCCGCGGAATCTGCACGCCCCCGAAGCCGCCACCGGCCCAGGGGCTGGAGACGCGAATCCAGCACGAGCTCTCATCGTTGCGCTGCCCCTGTCGATCCCAGTGAAATTGCACCTTGATCCGACCGTATTTGTCTGTCCATATTTTTTCTCCTGCCGGCCCGACCACCAGTGCGGTATGCGGGCCGGTGGCGCGTGGGATTGGTGTCACGCGCGGCGCACGATACTGAACGTGCGTCGGAATGGCAGTAAAACGCAGGCGGATCAGGTGCTCCCATGACGTTGCACCGCCCGTTGACGTGCCGGGCGCTTCCTTCAGGTGATAATTCGTGCGCAGCACTAGCCACGACGTATTCTGAGACTGATCAGGATGGTTTTTCAGAGTGAAGGTATGGCCGGCGGCAAGGTCGGGATGATTGGCCTGCGCACCCACGGTTTCGTTTTCTGCCGTCAGACTCTCGAGCCGCACTCGTGCATAACGCTCGCCGTCTTCGGGCTCGATATACCCGCCCATGGGATCGTAGATTTCCATTTTTTGCTGCACGAGCCCGACAGCCTTGCGCTTGACGTCCAGCCCGGCCAGCGGCTTATTGAAATCAAAGTCCACCGTGCAGTAGGTAGCCGGATGCACCTCTTTTCGCGGCATCCAGCGATCAATATGTTGTGTATCGGGGCGGCTGTGCCGGTCAGGCGCATAATAGGGAATGCGCGCATCACTCGCGATGGCACCATGCGCCGAATCCGCATCCCCCACAACCAGCACATGTTTGCCCTGCTCGTGACGAAACCAGTAATAGATTCCCTCGTGCTGCATCAGTCGGTTGATGAAATTGAAATCGGTTTCATCAAATTGCACGCAATACACCCAATCTCGATAGCTTTCGGCAAGCCGGTACTCGACTTCGAACGGATATTTCTGGAAAATCTGCCTGATCACCGCCAATGCGCTCTGGTTCTGAAAAATCCGGCTATCAGACGTTTGCGTCAGATACCACAGCCATGGCCTGACCGTGAATCGATAGATGTAGTATTCGGACGTCTGGCTCTCGCGCCCCACGAACTGGGCTTCTGTGATCAGGCCGCTGAAGAAGCGTTGCCGTCCGGCATGCGCCACCGTTACCGTCAGCGGCGTCGCCAGCAGTTGCTCCAGATTCTCTGCTTGGCTTTTTGACACCAGATCCACGTGATACTCAAATAGTGTGGATACGGCTTCATGACCCTTTAACTCACGGAACAGAAAATGACCTTCGCTTTTGACCGTGATGGCTTGAATTATTTTTCCCATACGCCTGTTTTTCACCGCTGCCCTGGCCTGTCAGTAACAGGCTTGACACAACCGTGAGACCCGATAGCGACCGTTTCAATCGCTTATAAGAATAATGAACGCCATTGCTGCTTGGCTTCCGAGTTATCCGGCAGAGTGTAGGCAGGGATGATGTCAGGCGTGTGTCGTGTCATCGCTTCAGGTGCAACAGTACGTGTCCGTCCTCGGCCAACACCCGGTAAAGTCAGTGTTTACCGGGTGTTGCGCGTAGCTTACCGAAACGTAACCTAACGTTACTTGTGCGCATTGTCACTTGCAACGATCGATAGCGCGGCCCCGCGTGACGATTAGATCGTTGCCAGAAAAAAACCGGCCCCCTAAAGGGCCGGTCCGATGATCATGCCCGCGCTTGAACTGATCGCGGAGCAATATCAATAGTGATAGCGACAAGCAGCAATCAACAAAGCATCATCGGCAACGGCATAGATCAACCTGTGTTCCAATGTAATACGCCTTGACCAATAACCGGCAAGATGATGCCTTAGCGGCTCAGGCTTGCCGATGCCTTCAAACGGAGTGCGACAGGTATCTTTCAATAGTTCATTTATTTTTTTTACCATCCGTTTATCAGCGTCCTGCCAGTACAAATAGTCTTCCCACGCTTCTTCCGACCACGTCAGCTTCACTCAATCAACCCTCTTTCCTTGGCATTGCCACTTTTCAGATTCTCGATGGAATCCATTAATCGTCTGGCATTGGCGGGAGACTGGAGCAAATAAGCGGTTTCTTGCAGTGAGTTGTATTCTTCAAGCGACATCAAGACACAGGCCTCGCCATTCTGGCGCGTGATCAGAACAGGGGCCTTATCCTCTACCGCCTGAATCATTGTTGCCGACAGGTTCTGTCTGGCTTGACTATAGCTTACGGTTCTCATTGCCAACTCCGAGTTACAAGCGCTCATTGTACAATGAACTGTCTGCCCACTCAAGATCCGACAGCGTCAGGCCACACTTGTTTTCTATACCCCGATGCGTAAAAAAATGCACCTCAACAGCGGATTCATCATCCATCTGTTAAGGTGCATTCTAAGACTACCGGTTTGACACTGCCATGCCTGCGCTTAAAACGAGCGCGAAGCAATAAGCAGTACCTTATTTAATGCCGTACTGCTGCTTGGCTTTCTGACGCCACTGATGCAACAGAGGCTCGGTGTAGCCATTGGGCTGCTGCACACCTTTGAAGACCAGATCGCATGCAGCAAGGAACGCTGGAGATGTCTCAAAGTTGCCTGTCATGGGACGATACAGGGCATCGCCTTCGTTCTGTTTGTCAACGACGCCGGCCATGCGTTTCATGGTTTCCATAACCTGTTCTTCGGTTACGATGCCGTGGCGCAGCCAGTTGGCCATATGCTGGCTGGAAATGCGCAGCGTAGCGCGGTCTTCCATCAAGCCAACGTTATGGATATCGGGCACTTTCGAGCAACCAACACCCTGGTCGACCCAACGCACCACGTAACCCAGTATGCCCTGGGCATTGTTGTCCAGTTCCTGCTGTTTCTCAGCGTCGGACCAGTTGGTGTTGTCGGCAACCGGGATGGTCAGCAAGGCGTCAAGACGCTCGTCGGTATCATTTTTCAGACTGTTCTGCACTTGCACAACGTCAGTTTGGTGATAGTGAAGCGCATGCAGGGTAGCCGCCGTTGGCGAAGGAACCCATGCCGTATTGGCGCCGGCCTTCAGTTGCGCGCCCTTTTGTGCCAGCATATCGGCCATCAGGTCGGGCATGGCCCACATGCCTTTGCCAATCTGCGACTTGCCCTGCAGCCCGCAAGCCAGGCCGAACAGCACGTTGCGTTTTTCGTAGGCATCGATCCAGGATGATTTTTTCATGTCTCCTTTTCGAATCATGGGGCCCGCTTCCATGGACGTGTGCATTTCATCACCGGTACGATCCAGGAACCCGGTGTTAATGAACGCCACGCGATCGGCCGCAGCCGCGATACACGCTTTCAGATTGGCGCTGGTGCGACGCTCTTCGTCCATCACGCCCATTTTGATGGTATTGGGCGCCAATCCAAGTAGTTGCTCGGTTCGACCAAACAGCTTGCTGGCGAACGCCACTTCATCAGGCCCGTGCATCTTGGGTTTCACGATATAGATAGAACCCTTGCGCGAGTTGCCGCCGTCGCGCTTCAAGTCATGCATGGCTACCAGGCTGGTAAACACGGCATCCAGGATGCCTTCGGGCGTTTCATTGCCGTCCTTGTCCAGAATGGCGGGATTGGTCATCAGGTGGCCCACGTTGCGAATGAACATGAGCGAGCGACCGGCCAGCGTAGCCGGTTTGCCGTCCTTGCCGGTGTACTGGCGATCGGGATTGAGTTTACGGGTGAAGGTTTTGCCGCCTTTGGACACTTCTTCGGCCAGTGTGCCGTTCATCAGGCCCAGCCAGTTGCGATACACCAGCACTTTGTCTTCAGCGTCCACTGCAGCGATCGAGTCTTCGCAGTCCATGATAGTAGAAAGGGCGGCTTCAAGCAGGACGTCCTTGACGCCCGCCTTGTCCTGTTTGCCGATCGGATTGGATTTGTCGATCTGCACTTCAAAATGCAAGCCGTTCTGGCGGAAAATCAGCGCCTCGGGGGCTGCCGCATCGCCCCGGTGACCCAGATATAGGTCCACATCAGCCAGCGTGGTTTTGCTGCCATCGGCCAGGGTCACCGACAGCGCGCCGTTTTCTGCGGTATAGGCTGTTGCATCCTTGTGCGAGCCGTTTTCCAGCGGAATGGTCTGATCCAGGAAGTCACGGGCAAAGGCAATGACTTTTTCGCCGCGCTTGGGGTTATAGCCGCCATCGCGCGTTGCGCCATCCTCTTCGCTGAGCGCATCGGTGCCGTACAGGGCATCATACAGGCTACCCCAACGGGCATTGGCAGCGTTCAACGCATAACGGGCATTGGTGATGGGCACCACCAGCTGCGGGCCGGCCTGGTTGGTAATTTCATAATCAACATTGCTGGTATTGACCTGCACGGTCTCGGGCGCGTCTTTCAGGTAGCCGATTTCCTTAAGGAAGGCCTTGTAAACCTGCATATCGGCAATATTGCCCGGATGTTGGCGGTACCACTCATCCATTTTGGCCTGGATGCGATCGCGTTCGGCCAGCAACGCCTTGTTTTCCGGCGCCAGGTCGTTGATGAGCGCGTCCAGTCCCTTCCAGAATGCGTCGGCGTCAACGCCAGTGCCCGGCAGGGCTTCCTGATCAACGAAATTTTTCAGCACGGTGGCGATCTGAAGGCTGTGAACCTGGGTACGGTCGGTCATATTGGCTCCTGATTGATGATTTGTTGATGTCGGGTGGCGCGGTCCTGGTATTTGGGCCGCTCTTTACCCTGATTATTGCTATTATGACGACTCCGGCAGACAGCCTCAAGACAGTAACAGTTATTTGAGAATTTACTTTCGGTACACATTAATGCAGTTAATTTTTTATTTAAATTCAATATGATAAGTTCTCCGCTTCTGTTTGACCAATACCCCGATCGCGCCTTGCTGATCGAAGGGGTGGCCGGCAGCGGCAAAACGACGCTGATTGCCCGGGAAGCGGAGCAATGCGTGACACAGGGCCGCACGCTGCTGGTCACCTTCAGCCGTGCCGGCCGTGACGTCCTGCAGAACTATATGCGCGCGCACAACCTGGAACCGGGATCCAATACGAATCTGCACATCTTTACCATTGACGGCCTGGCACACTTTTTATTGCGGCGCCTGGGCGATGAACGCTATGTACTGGATCGCCATGCCATTGTGACCGACCTGCTGCCCGATCTGGTGAGCGATGTCTGCCAAGACCTGCAGGACAGGTCCGAACAGGACGACGCCGTGACGCTGCAGGCGCCCGCCCTGTCCACAGACGCCATGGAAAAACTGATGTCCGATCTGGATTACTACCGGGCATCCCTGGCCTGGCAGGCTGAATCGACAGAGGACGAACAGGCCGCTTTCGGCGATGGCCTGCACCATCCGCCCGAGTTGGTGCGCGCCGTTTTCCGCCGCTATGACGCCCTGCGCTCCCACTGGAAACCCGAAGCGAGTGATCCGGACGACACCCTGCTGGATCCGGCCTATAAGCCGGAGCGCAGCAAAGGCATGTATGGCTTTCGCCTGGTATCCGAGGCCTCCTATGACTTGCTTGAAGCGCTGGACAATGGCGCCGAACTGCCTGGCAGCGCCGCTGCCTACCGGTTTGTGCTGATCGACGAGTTTCATGACACCACGCCCCTGCAGTTGATGCTGCTGTCGCGCATTGGCCGGCACGCTCACAGGCTGATGGCGGTAGGCGACCGTTACCAGACCATCTTTGCCTGGCGCGGCGCCAATACGGAGCTGGTTTTCGACGCTTTTGTCCGGGATTTTTCCGCCAGGCGGGTAAACAGCCTGACCAGCTATCGCTTCGGCCCGGAACTGGCCACACTGGCAGGAGAGCTCACACAGCGGACCATTACCTCGGGCATCCTCTCCGATACGCCGGTGACATACTGCAGTGGCAACTGGGAGGACGCCGGCGCACTGGCCCCCCTGGGCAAACAAACTATCGTCTGCCGTCATGGCCCGGACCGGATTCGCGCCGCATTTTCCCTGTTGTGTCACGCCCCTGCCTCGATCAAACTGGCCTGGCCGCTGGCAAGCACACCGGCAATCGGCATTGCGACCATCCTGTATGCCTTGCGTTTTCCGCAAGCCACCGCCCAGTTGCGTACGCTGCCGCTGGCCTTGCGACAATTTGCTTCGCTGCCCGGCTGCCTGGCGCCCGACACGGTGCGTGAATTGGCGCAAACGGGGCTAACGCCCGGCAATCTGCGCATGTACATGGAAAACTGGCTCGCCGCACGCGAAGCGGTGTTCGGCCCCAGCCTGAAGCATGCGCTGCAGCTGTGGCTGACCACGCCGCAAGCGCCGGACGCCGGCGCCGCCGATGCGCTGCAGACGTTTGCACGGCAGGCCGATCTGTTCCGGAACCTGACCACGCCCCAGCGACTGCTGGACGAATCGCTGCTACAGGGCTGGGAGGGATTATTGATGTATTTGCAGCAACAGCCGATGCCAATACAGGCGTGGCCCGCAGTACTGGCCGCCGTGGCGGCCCGTTGCAGTACACGCGGCGGCGTGCCCCTGCTTACGGTCACCGAAGCCAAAGGTCATGAATATGATCATGTACTGGTCTATGACACAGCAGACACGACATTCCGCAGCCAGACCGACGCTCCCGATGTGGAACGCAACCGGTATTACGTCGCCTGCACCCGGGCACGCAAATCGCTGACACTGTTGCGGCCAGCCAGGGAGCCGGCATAGGCACAGCGCAGCCTGCATGCCGTGACGTATAAGGTGCCGTGACGTGCTGGCAGCATGTTTTGCGTCAGTTTGGATCTCTGTAGAGCGTCAAAAACTGCATGCCAGCGCCGGTGGCGGTAAGGCCGCCGTGACCGGTTGCTGCACTGCCGACATGCCCTGGAAACACCAGAGTGGCGCTTGGCCGATAAGCAGGATTACTGCTCGGCAAACGCCCGTTCAATCACAAACGCACCGGGGCGCGAGGTGTTGCCTTCGCTGAAACCACGACGCTCCAGCGCCGTTTTCAGGTCGCGCAGCATCTCGGGGCTGCCGCAAATCATGGCGCGGTCGGTCTCGGGGTTCAGCGCGGGTACGCCCAGGTCCGTGAACAGCTTGCCGGACTCCAGCAGCGCGGTGATCCGGCCTTCGTTGCGGAATGGCTCGCGCGTGACCGCCGGGTAGTACTTGAACTTTTCCGAGACCATTTCCCCCAGGAACTCGTGCTTGGGCAATTCATTCGTAATGTAGTCGTGATAGCACAGTTCGTTGGCAAAACGTACTCCGTGCACCAGGATGACCTCGTCAAAACGCTCGTAGGTTTCCGGATCGCGAATCAGGCTCATGAAGGGGGCCAGCCCGGTTCCGGTGGCCAGCATATACAGGCGTTTGCCGGGAAGCAGATAGTCCACCAGCAGTGTTCCCGTGGGCTTGCGACCCACAATGATGCTGTCGCCCACCTGGATATGCTGCAGGCGCGAAGTGAGCGGGCCGTCGGGCACCTTGATGCTGAGAAACTCCAGGTGCTCTTCATAATTGGCGCTGGCAATACTATACGCACGCAGCAACGGTTTGCCATTGACAGGCAGACCGATCATGGTGAAATGCCCGTTGGAAAAACGCAATGCCTGATCGCGGGTGGTGGTAAAACTGAACAGTCTGTCTGTCCAGTGGTGGATGCTGAGGACTTTGCCTTCCAGAAATGCGGCCATTGTAAAACGTACCTTCAGGGGGAATAAAAAACACAGAATGGACAATTATTGCAATTGTACTAGGCGCAATACTTGTCGCTGATCAAAGAAGCCTTTATTTTAGTGGTTAAATCACAGCTGCACTGCCGCCTTGGTATAATTCGGCACATCTTCCTGGTTGTTTCCCCATGCCTCCCTCTTCGCGCAAGCCCTCTGACAAACGGTTTATCAGCCTGTCCATGCTGCTGTTTCCCCTGGCCATGGTGCTGTATGAGCTGTCCGCCTATATCGGCAACGACATGGTTCAGCCCGCCATGCTCACCATCACCGCCGAATATGGCGTAGACGACGCCTGGGTGGCCTCGTCCATGTCGCTGTATATTCTGGGTGGCGCCTGTCTGACCTGGCTGATCGGGCCTTTGTCCGACCGCTACGGAAGGCGCCCCATTATGCTGGCGGGCGTGATGTATTTCATTGCGACCAATTTTCTGATTCTGCTGGCCCCCACCATCGAATGGTTCATGCTGCTGCGTTTCCTGCAGGGAATGGGGCTGTGCTTCATTGCGGCGGTCGGCTATGTGAGCATACAGGAAGCGTTTGAAGAGCTGACGGCCATTCGCGTGATGGCGCTGATGGCCAATATTTCCATGGTCGCTCCCCTGCTGGGCCCGCTGGCCGGCGCTGCCCTGATTAGCGTGGTGTCATGGCACTGGGGCTTTGTCATCATCGCCACGATAGCCTGTGTCTCGCTGGTGGGGCTGTTCCTGCACATGCCCGAAACAGTCAATCTGGCCCTGCCCAAAAAACCGCCGGCGCAGATCTGGCAGCAGTACCGGCTGGTGCTCAAGAACAACCTGTTCATGCAACTGACGCTTTATTTTCCGTTGATTGTGCTGCCCATGCTGGTCTGGATCGGCCTGTCGCCGGTATTTCTGATCAAGGACATGGGCATGACCAACATGGGCTACGGGCTGTCCCAGTTACCCATTTTTATCAGCCTGATTGTCGGCAATCTGGCGCTGGCCAAATATGCGCCGCGCTTTCCGGTAGGGCAATCGGTGTATTTTTCCATGCCCCTGATGATCGCCGGCGGCGTTCTGCTGATTCTGGCCGGCTTTATTCCGTCCTTTGCATACCTGGGGCTGGTCGCCGGGCTGGCGCTCTCGGCGTTTGCCCAAGGCATTAGCTTTGCGGTCTTGTATCGCTTTACCCTGATGGCGTCCGATCAGCCCAAAGGGGTCGTGGCCGCGGTCATGAGCCTGATCATGATGCTGATACAGGCAGTGGGCATTGAACTGTTCAAGCTGGTCTACGTGCATTGGGGCCTGGCGGCCCTGTGCATCATGAACGGCCTGCTGATGCTGACATTTGCTGCATTGACGCCGCCGCTGATGCGCAGAACCATGCGCGTGGTCACGCCCGGCCCGATCATTCCGGCGGCCTGATCGACTACCACGACAATCTCGGATACCACGGCAATCGCTCACTGCAGGCCGGGCGGCACGCGCCGAAAGCGGCGCGCACGTTATGTTCAAAAGGACGATGAACTTTCGCTCATAAATCAAATGACCCGAATTCCCGCTGGTGGGTGAAACGCCGTATCTAAATTGCCACTTACACGGCCATGTCAATGTGCGTTTATGGAAGAACGCTTGCCTTAGGTAAATAGTAGCCAACTGTAAATAAGCCTCTGACCCAAAACGCCTTAGTACACCAACGACTCGTGAGGCTTATCCCATGTTTGCCTGAGTCAGAATGACCACCGCATCGACAACTGGCCTTCCAACGCCTTGTAGCCACTGCCCAACCGTCCCGCCAGGGCAGTGCCCACGGAAAAGCTATCGCTGAGCCGCCAGGCCAGCCCTGCACGCAGACCCATACTATTGCGCGACGACACTGCATTCTTACTTTCAAAAGAAGTCGCCGGCCCTGCCGCGAAGCGTGCTGTTTGCACCACGTCCCGATTCAGCCACTCATGATCCCAGCTCACTCGCGCCTGCGCGGTTACTTCGCCCCCGTTCTGCAGGGGTAGTACCATGCTGGCACCTACCCCGATACTGGAGCGTAGTGCGTCGACACGTTGGCTATCAAGGAGCAAACGCGTAGCGTCCGCACCCGACTCATCCACACCAGGGCGTGACACCCTGGCGTAGTTGAGCGATGCGACGGGCCCTGCCGACACAGTCGGGCTAAGACGCCAGCGATATCCTCCGCCAATTTGCGCGGAGACACTATGGCCTGTCCAGTCAGCAAAATGGGCAGCGCGATAATCACCGACCACCACCGTGCGATCCATGGAGCCGCGTTCAATGCCGAACCGAAAGCCACCAGAAGCATACGGGCCCGCCAAGGCATCCGGCCGGTATTGCACTTGTGCACCCATACCGAAGCTATTGTTTTTCACCTTGCCCCATTGCGGGGACTTGAGCTTTACCGACTGGTCTGCAATATCAAGGTGCACAGCCAAGGAAATATCCGATTGTGAATTCAAACGCCGGCCTCCACCGATAACGAGGCCATAAGTGCTCGCATCGTAGCCCACGACTGTGTCGCGGGTGTCTAGCCTGCTCTCACCACCAAAGGCAATGGCAAACCCTCTCCACTCTGAATCACGCTTGTGCAGACCCTGAGAAAAACCATCCAGGGCGGTATTGAGCACATCTCGTTCGTGCTGCAATGATGAGGAAAGACTGACGCTATAACCAGCCGGCGACACGAGAGGCAGCATGCGGCTCACTTGACTGCCGTTTGCCGCAGAGAAATCAAGAGTGCGGAAAAACGACTGCGTACCGGCGGATGCAGATCCAGCCAGGCGCTGCAGCGCCCGACCTGCTGCCCGTTCATTGTCGTTCTGCCCATATTGACTGTATGCATCGTCAGCACGGCTGGCACTCAACATGTAGCGTTGACCGCTCAGCGCGCTTGCGTTGAAATCCAGGGTAGGCGACTCAGATGTCAACTTGATCGTCTCGAAATCACCGGACTGGGCGGCTGCATCAATGACACTGCCTGTTTGTATACTCCAATCGCTGTTGTACCAGTCAGCCATTGGGACGAACTCGAGCGTACCCGCAAGATCCGCTGTACCACTAACGGCCAACACATCATGCGCCCCGCTCGCATCGAACTGCGCCATCACGCGTCCGGAAGACGTCTGCTGGTAGTCTCCATCAATGGTCATGCGTCCGAAGGAGTTTCCGGGAGCAAGCGTGCCGTGGTTCACAAACAAGGATCCAGGGCTCATTTTAAAAATGGACGTGCCCGACAGCGTTGCCGCCTTCTGTACCGTCGCGCCATGCACCTCCTGCGTGCCATTCAGGCTTGTTTGACCGCCCTCGAAAGATAGAGCCAGATTGTTTTTCCCACGAATATTGCCCGTGTAGGCAAATCGAAAGTCAGGATCCGCAACACCGGTTGCCCGACCTCGGGCATCAGCGCGCTGACCAAAAGAAACCGTTGTCAGGCGCAACTTACCGGACGCGTCGCGCTCTGCATAGTGAGAAACAATATCGCCCTCTACCCGGGCGTTTTGCATCAAGTTAATGCTGCCCACGTGGGCGTTCGCAGATATGTAGATGGCCGCCTTACGCCCGGCCACACGGCCGGTAATATCTGCCCGGCGTACAAGCGCGCCACGCAGCTCTGGCAGCAAATCGGCTGGCTCGCCGTCAATCGTACGAATGTACGAACCACGATGCTCCTGCTCATTTCCGATTGCGTTGGAACCGAAGTCGAAACGCAACCCTACGCCTCTTGTACCTTGCGCTTGCACATCGCCCCGCTGCACCAGCACGTGATCCTTACCGTAGGTAAACATGACGCCCTGGCCATCAATGCCGTTCGCGTATACGCGCACCCCAGGATCGATGATAATGGTGTTACGCTCGCCATCAACCCGTATTCCCGCTCCGCCAGCACCCGCGGCCAATAAATCACCGACCTGACGAACCCGGTTATGGCTGCCATAAACGTGCAGGCCAAGCCCCAGCGTTGCTTGGTTGTACTGACCTCTCAGGTATTGTGTACCTGCTGCGTCACGCGCGAAAAAACCTTGGTGGTTAACGATGTCCAGCCCACTTCCATACACCGAACGCCCGAAAAAGTTTCGGCGATCTATCGTGTAGCCCAGGTCTTGCAAAACGGCGAGCTCGGCCTCCATGAATACTTTGTAATTTCGGTAATTCTGGTGGCTCATAAGACTGTTCTTGAGTTCGATGTGGCTCATATTGTTGTCATCCACATCCGAACCCGTTTCGTCCAACATCCTGATAGGCACTCCCGGCAGCCCGCCGTCGAGCGCCTCTAAGATGTTCGGGCCGACAAGCAGACCCTGATCACGACGCACGTCGAATCCGGCTGGATCATAAACGTTGTTGCAGCCGTCACACAGCACAGCCTGATTCGGCCGGGCACGATTGCCATTATCATCGATCATCAAAGGCGCCCAGCCGGCTAGCACCTTGCCAAAGTGCGGAGTAAATTCGCCGTCCACGTCGTCAGCCTCGCTGGTAAAACCCAGCCCATGTGCGGTCTCATGAATGGTCGTGGAGAACAGATCATCGTTTTCGGATAGTGGAATCTGTGTAAGCGTAGTATTTTGATAGTCTGCGTCACCAAGCCCGAATATGCCATGCGCCCCGGTCTCAAGATCGCTCTCGTCTACGGGGAGCCCTTGAAAGATG
This sequence comes from Advenella sp., assembly GCF_052108595.1. Lineage (NCBI taxonomy): Bacteria > Pseudomonadati > Pseudomonadota > Betaproteobacteria > Burkholderiales > Alcaligenaceae > Advenella > Advenella sp. Next base: position 41,243 of record NZ_JBQEAU010000005.1, on the reverse strand, counting down.
TGTTGCAAAAGCGTCTTCGGCCCCAAGCCGTCGTTCGCCAGGGGTGAGGCCCCGAAGGCATTTTCCTCCTCTTCGTCCGTGCCGATATTTATTATGGCAGGCTGCGCGGCGTCACCGACGGGCTGTATGACTTCCGCCCAGTATTCCAGACCGGTGACAATCAGCTCCTTCAGTGGCGCACGCCATGCCCATACCGACTCATGCGATTCCTCCTCATCCTCCACGAAGGGCCCGTCGCCCACATCAAAGAACCGCGCCTCAAATACCGGTCTTCCTGCCGAATTCTCAATAGTTCGGTATTCAATAGCCCAAGATGGAGAGGCCACAAATAGCAGTATTAATGCAACAGGAGCAAATATCTTCATGTTTTTTATAATCTCCGACCAAGAAAGGAAATTGAGCCCGGACGACGGATATCTGACGCCCACCGTACCACGTACACATAAGTAACATCCCAACGCATTTGCAACAAATGGTATCATTCAGGTTTCATTTTCACAGCAGTAGCCCGCGTCTCGCTAGCCGATTCAATCAGCCCAAAACGGCGGCGGCTCAGATTCCGGCGCGTATAGAAGAGCCCGTTTTTCCGGTCCGGCACAATGGGTCGGACAGGCATCATTACGATTGTCATCAATGGCGGCGCGCCCCCCAGATAACGTGTCAGGGCAACCCAGCGTTTCAGGCTATCGTTCAGGGCACGGGTAATGTCGGTTCCGTTGAGCGATTCCAACGGAACTACATGCATCCATGTATGCTGTTGTCAGTCAGGATTATGAAGAGGCACAATTTTGTCGAGTGCGGGTCACTTGGGTTCCATCAGCCTGAGTGGATTTTGTCACTACAGACTCACACTTCATCGGACGAGCAGGACGCATCTGCCTATCTGATGCTCGCCGATCGCTGGAGGGCAAGTTTCCTGGGTTCATAGAGCGAGCACTGTGCTGGTTTGATGTTCTATGATGCCTATTCATGAATTCACGATGGTCCCTATCGGATTTATCCTTTTCTATTTGCCGCCGAATGTTGCTCCCTCGTATGCATTCGATCATCCCCGCGGTATCTGGTACATATCCTGCTTTTTCGCAGCCTATTCTATCGGCGGTCAATTCGCGTACACGTATTTCCTCGGATGAAACGCACCCTGCGAGGAAAATGGGCGCAACAAAAAGCGACAGGAATATTTTCATATGATCTCCGTTATGTAATAATTGTATTGGCTAAAACATGATCTGACAGATGCCCGCTTTCCACACGGCGTCAGTCGGATTAGATTTGGTTCACATCCTTCGGTTCCCAAACCGCTAAACGCTCAAGCAAAGTCTGCATCGGCGTTCTGCCGCAGCACATTTTGTCTTGATGAGTCCGCTCATTGTTATAAAAATCCAGCCAAACGTCCAGATCTTTCTGCCAGGACGCCAGATTACTGTATAGCGTCTTTCTACACACGATCTAATAAAACTCCAGAAAAATGGTTTTGTACAAGCATGCACAAAGGCCCTTTGTCTGTGGAGATATGGCTTTGGTTTTAGTATGATGAATGCCATTGCCTTCATAGACAGCTGATGATCATGGTCATCGACTCATTCGCAGAACTGCGGGCGCCACGCAGTCGGAATATGCAATACCAGTAGGCCGTACTAATACCAGCGGGCCGTACTGTTTATAGAACGGTAATACCTTGTCATTGCGCATGTCAGCAGAAGACGTGGGAATTTTGGTCGTGTAAAGCTTGATGTGAACGACCTTGGAATTGATATCTATACAAATGTGCTGATAACCGCTAGACCGAAGCGATATCATCGGGAAGGACACGGAAACCGGCAATAGCTTAAGCAGGACGCCAACCGGCCACCAGAATTAATCGGTCACATACGCGAGACGGCCGCAATACGCCAGACATCTGACACTACAGACCGTCCAGTTTCTCGCTCAGCATTTCGCGACTGATCTCGCCCACCTGGGTGCGCCGCAATGCATTGCCATTAAAGAACAGCGTTGTTGGCAAACCTCGCGTCTGAAACTGCGCCGACATGGTGGAGTTGGGATCCAGTCGAATCCATTGGCTCAGATCCAGTCCCTCCTGCCGCAAATAATTCTCAATCGTGGCAGCCGACTCTCCCTGATTCACGAACAAAAACCGCACATCGGGGTTCTGCCGAGCCGCCTGCTCAAGCATGGGCATTTCGCGACGGCAAGGGCCACACCAGGTCGCCCAAAGGTTGATGACCACTTTCTTGTCGCTCAGATCCTTCAGTTGGTGCATTTGGCCGTTCATGTCCGGCAGCGCCATGGCCGGCAAGGGCTGGGCAAGCGGGCCGGGCACCAGCAGCGCCAGCGAGGCCATCAAAGCCGCCACCAGGCCAAGCAGCGCGCCGCCAAGCGCACGCAGGCGCCAGCCCTGCAACAGCAGCAGCGATACCGCCGCAGCAGCGATCGCCCAACCAATGTCAAAGCCACCCTGCCAGAAATAAAAGATGCGCCAGGGCTCGCTCAGAAAACTGTCCCAATGGCGAATGACAAAACCCAGCCGGGCACTGGCCAACACCATCAGCATCGCCAGCCAGGGCCAGCGATCAAATTGCGGGCTGACTCGCCGGGTGAGCACCGCACAGCCGGCCAGCAGCGCAATTACACCCGCCATAACCGCAAGCACCATGGGTGCAAAGAAAAAAGGACCTATTGCCATTGCAGAAAAACCATTGTAGAAAACCCTAAAAATACCGCTCACATCATAGCATCAGGGCTAACTGCAATATCCCCGCCAACGCTTTGCATATAATATCGACACTGACACCAATACAAACCAATACGATGCCGGCCTGTGCCGGCACTCTTTTATTAGCGAATGACTACTGCGCCCACCCACCCTGCCTGTATCAGCACCGACCGTCCGGTGCTGGTGTCGGTGCACAATCTGAAAAAACACTTCGATCTGGGCAGGCAGCAATGTGTATACGCCGTCAATGGCGTGTCCTTCGATATCCACGAAGGCGAAACGCTGGGGCTGGTGGGCGAATCCGGTTGCGGCAAATCCACGACAGGCCGCAGCGTGCTGGGTCTTTACGATCCGACAGAGGGTCACGTTACCTTTCGCGGCCAGAACATTCATGAAGTCAAGGGCCATGCGCGCCGCAAGCTGCTGCGCGACATGCAGATGATATTCCAGGACCCCTATGCCAGCCTGAACCCCCGTGCGAGCGTGTTTGACCTGATTGCCGAACCGCTGGATATCCACGGGCTGTACCGGAACCCCAGGGAAAAGGCGCAGCGGGTCAGCATGCTACTTGAAGAAGTCGGATTGAACGCCTCGTTTGCCCGACGTTATCCGCATGAGTTTTCCGGCGGCCAGCGCCAGCGTATCGGCATCGCCCGTGCTCTGGCGCTGGAACCGGCATTTATTGTTGCCGACGAGCCCATTTCCGCACTGGATGTCTCCATCCAGGCGCAGATCGTGCAGTTGCTGCAGCGCCTGCAACGGGAACGCAAACTGACCTTTCTGTTTATTGCCCATGACCTTTCCATGGTCCAATACATCTCGGACCGGGTGGGCGTCATGTATATGGGCTACATGGCCGAGCTGGCCGGCAGCCACGAACTCTATCACAACCCGCTACACCCCTATACCCAGGCCTTGCTGTCGGCAATTCCGGTTCCCGATCCACAAATACAGCGCCAGCGAACCGGCCAGGTTCTTCATGGCGAATTGCCCAGTCCGCTGGCGCCCACCACCGGCTGCGCTTTCAAGTCACGCTGCCCCAAGGCCATGGCGGTCTGCCAGAGCGAGGTTCCTGTGTGGCGCGAGCACGCTGCGGGACACTTTGCCGCCTGCCATGCGCTGGATACCGAAGGATCGCGTCCATGAAAAAATATATTCTGCAGCGGTTTGCGCTGATGCTGGGCACCATTTTCATTATCGCCACGCTCACCTTCGTGCTGATGCATTTGATTCCCGGCACCCCCTTCGATCAGGAACGACAGACCAGCGCGGCGGTGCAGGACAACCTGCGAGCCTTCTACAAGCTGGACCAGTCGCTGCCGGTGCAATACCTGCATTACCTGAAAGCCATTATCACATTCGACTATGGCCCTTCCATTTCCAATCCGGATACCTCAGTCAATACACTATTGGGCCGTGGGTTTCCGGTGTCGTTTGAGCTGGGTCTGATTGCACTTGTGGTTGCGACCCTGTCCGGCATAGGCGCTGGTACGGTAGCGGCATTGCGGCATAACCGGCTGATCGACCGTGCGGTCATGGCCGTGGCGGTGGTTGGCATTTCCATTCCCAACTTTGTGCTGGCGACATTGCTCATACAGGAGCTCTCGGTGGGCCTGGGCTGGTTTCCTGCGGCCACCTGGCGTACCCCGTGGCACAAGGTGCTGCCGGTGATTGCCCTGGCCGTCACGCCCATGGCCATCCTGGCTCGCATCACCCGCTCCAGCATGCTCGATGTACTAACCCAGGATTATATGACGATGGCACGCGCAAAGGGCCTTTCACCGTGGCGCATCGTGGTCAGGCATGGCCTGCGCAACGCCCTGCTGCCGGTGGTGACACTGCTCGGGACGCTGGCAGCGTCCATTCTGACGGGCACATTCGTGATTGAAAAAATCTTTGCCATTCCCGGCATGGGTCGGTATTTCGTCGATTCCATCAGCACCCGCGACTATCCGGTCATCATGGGAACAACCGTGTTCTACAGCGCCATTCTAGTCTTCATGCTGTTTCTGGTCGACATTGCCTACGGTCTGCTTGACCCGCGCATTGCGCTTCACCGCAAGGGGCAGTCATGAACAATCACGCGACATCGCAAGAGGCGCCGGTCATTACCGACGACATGTTCGAGGCGGCCCCGCCCGACCCACAAGCGGTGGCGCATGTCTTGCGCCCTTCGGTCTCCTACTGGCGCAATGCGTGGTGGCGCCTGCGCAGCAATCCTGCCGCCCTTGTCGGGCTGGTATTTCTGATCTTGCTGATTATCATGGCGGCACTCGCCCCCATGCTATCGGACTGGTCAGTTATCGCGCAGGACCTAAAAAGCCAGAACATGTCACCGTCATCGCTGCACTGGTTCGGCACCGATGATCTGGGCCGCGATATTTTCGTCCGAACCTGGTACGGAGCACGTATTTCATTGTTCGTCGGCTTCATGGCAGCGCTGATCGATTTTGTGATCGGGGTAACCTACGGCGGCTATAGCGGCTACAAAGGCGGCAAGACAGATATCTTCATGATGCGCGTACTGGAAGTGCTCTATGGACTGCCCTATCTGCTGGTGGTGATTTTGCTGATGGTGGTCATGGGACCCAGCCTGCTCACCATCATTATCGCGCTTACCATTACCGGCTGGATCAGCATGGCGCGACTGGTGCGCGGCCAGGTATTACAGTTGAAAAACCAGGAGTATGTGACCGCCGCCCGCTCTTTCGGCGCTGGCACGGCGCATATCATTCGTCGCCATCTGCTGCCCAATGCCATGGGGCCGATTCTGGTGCAGATGACGTTAACCGTCCCCACCGCCATTTTCGCCGAAGCCTTTCTCAGTTTCCTGGGGCTGGGCGTGCAAGCGCCCTATGCCAGTTGGGGTGTCATGGCCAACGATGCGCTGGGCGTCATTCTCTCGGGTGACTGGTGGCAACTGTTTTTCCCCGCCCTTTTCATATCCCTGACCATGTTCGCTTTCAACGTGGTGGGCGACGGGCTGCAGGATGCGCTGGATCCGCGACTGGGGCAAAACAAATGAGCATGGAACACACTGCAATCGGCAGAACGGATGCATCCGTGCCGCCAGCCACCGGCCAGGCGCAACCGCTGCTGACGGTGCGCGATCTCTCGGTACGCTTTCGCACCTACGGCGGACATGTTCATGCGCTGCGCCAGGTTTGCCTGCATGTTGCACGCGGCGAAACCCTGGCCATTGTTGGTGAATCGGGCAGCGGCAAATCGGTCACCAGCCAGGCCATCATGGGGCTGTTGCCGGCCACGACGGCACAGATTACCGGCGGCGCCATCACCTTTGACGGGCGCGAACTGACCACACTGAAACCGGCACAATGGCGTGAGATCCAGGGCAGACGGATTGCCCTTATTTTCCAGGACCCAATGACGGCGCTCAATCCCACCCTCACTATCGGTGAGCAGCTAACCGAAGGGGTACGACGACATTTGAAATTTACGGCAGCTCAGGCCAGGGAGCGCGCCATCCAGATGCTTGAACTGGTGGGCATATCCAGCCCACAGCAGCGGCTCAAACAGTTCCCGCATGCGTTTTCCGGCGGCATGCGCCAGCGTATCGTGATTGCCATTGCATTGATGTGCGATCCCGACCTGTTGATTGCAGACGAACCCACCACGGCGCTGGATGTCACCATCCAGGCACAGATTCTGGCCCTGTTCAAGGATATCCAGGCGCGCACCGGCATTGCCATCATCCTGATCACGCATGACCTGGGCGTCGTCGCCGGCATTGCCGACAGGATCACGGTCATGTATGCCGGCCAATGCGTCGAAACCGCAGAAGTTCATGCGCTATTTGCCCAGCCTGCCCATCCGTATACCCGCGCGCTGCTGGCATCGGTACCGCGCCTGGACATGCCGGCTGCCAGCCTGAAGGCCATTGCCGGCCAGCCGCCAGATCTGTTTGCCCCGCCCGCAGGCTGCGCGTTCGCCGCACGCTGCCGGCATGCCATGCACGTCTGCCGCCAGATCGCACCGCCTGCGACGGCCCTGCCTGCGCAGGGTTCGGTATGCTGCTGGCTGCACGACGCCCGCGCGCCGCAGACCGCCCTGGCGACCGGAAAACGATGATACGGTTGTTTCGACAAACCCGTTTGCGCCCACGACGCATGCATTTTCAGGTATGTTTGCATACATTAGATCCCGTCAAGGGAGCACTTGTTTGGAAATTGCCATGAAAAATCTGCTGTCTGCGGCGCTGCTTACCGCCGCGCTGGGCGTCGCCCTGCCAACCCTGTCCCACGCTGAAAAAGTGTTGCGCCTCAATAATGTGGAAGAGCCCTCCTCGCTGAATCCAGCCCTTGGCCTGAATCTGATTTCCTGGGAACCGCTGAACAATTTGATGGAAGGCCTGGTGCGCCTGGACGCCAAACATAATGCAGCCCCCGCCACGGCAGAAAAATGGGATGTCTCTGCAGACGGGAAAACCTACACATTTCATCTGCGCAAGAATGCCAAATGGTCTGACGGCTCGCCGGTCACAGCCGGTGACTTTGTCTACGGCTGGACACAATTGCTGACGCCGGCGACCGCCTCGCCAGCCGCCTTTTTGCTGTACGATATTGTGGGTGCACAAGACTTCAATGCAGGCAAAGCCCAATCTGACGCGCTCGGCGTTCGGGCACTGGATCCGCACACCCTGCAGGTCACGCTCAATGCCCCCAGCCTGTCGTTTTTGAACATTCTGACCAACCCGGGTTTTGCCCCCGTCAATCAGAAGGTGGCACAGGCCAATCCCAAATGGCACACCGAAGCGGCCAGTTATGTGAGCAACGGACCCTTCATGCTCAGGGAATGGGAGCATGCCAGCAGCATGCGGTTTGAAAAGAACCCGAACTACTGGGACAAGGATGCCGTCAAGCTGGATGCCGTCGATTGGGTCATGATCAACGACCTGAATACCAGCTACCAGATGTTTCGTACCGGTGAGCTGGACGCCACGCCCTCGCCACTGCCGGCAGCCCTTTACGAAAAAGTAAAAGACAGCGACGAGTACATGACTGTGCCGCAGGCCGGCGTGTATTTCTATCGCTTCAATACCAAGATGCCGCCGTTTCAGAATGCCGACATTCGGCGCGCTTTCGCCCTGGCCGTCAACCGGCAGGATATGGTCGATTATGTCGTCAAACAGGGCCGCAAGGCAGCCGACGCCTTCGTCAGCCCTGGGTTCATCGGCCCCGATGGCAAAGACTTCTACCAAACCAGCAACGGCTTTGTCCAAACCGATGCGGCCCAGGCCAAGGCATTACTGAAAAAGGGCATGAAAACCGAAAAATATACGACATTGCCAGCGGTCACGCTCAGCCACATCAATAATCCTGATGACCGCAAAATTGCGCAGGCGCTGCAAGCCATGTTCAAGGAAAACCTGGGCGTAGACGTGCGTCTGCAGGCCATTGAAAGCAAGGTGTTTTATACCCAGCAGCGCGGCGGCAAGTTGCAGTTTTCACGCAGCTCATTTACCAACGACTATGCCGATCCTTACAATGCATTGGAAAGTTTTGTGAGCAGCTCAAGCATGAACCGCACCGGCTGGTCCAACGCCGAGTACGATACGCTGATCAAGACCGCCCGAAATGAAACCGACGCTGCCAGAAGATGGGAATTGTTGCAAAAATCCCAACAAGTGTTGTTCGCAGACATGCCTATTTTCCCATTGTTCTTCTACAATCAAGGCTTCATGCAGAAAACCGGTGTCACAGGCATTCTGCGGCACCCGGTTGGTTATATTGACCTGAAAACAGCGGATATCCAATAAAAGCAAACGGGGGATTTCATGTATGACGTTGTTACGGCGGATCTTGAAAATCCAGAACACGCCAATGCCGTTCTGGCTGTGCTTAACGCCTATGCATCCGACCCGATGGGCGGCGGCGAACCGCTATCGGCCCACACTCAGAAGAACTTGATAGCGTCACTCAAAAAACGCAGCAATATCTACACAATACTTGCCTTTGACAGCCAGGAGCCGATCGGCATTGCGCTATGCTTTGAAGGGTTTTCCACCTTCGCCTGCAAGCCGCTGCTCAATATCCACGATTTTGCCGTGGTGCCGAAGTACCGCGGCCAGGGGGTCGGCACGCAATTGCTGGCACGCGTTAAACAGCTGGCACGCAATCTGGGCTGCTGCAAAATAACGCTTGAAGTGCTCGATGGCAATGCGCCGGCCAAAGCGCTGTACGTCAGCCAGGGCTTTGCACTCTATACGCTGGGTCCGCAGACCGGTCATGCCGTGTTGATGCAATGCCCAATCGGAAACCCCTGAGCAGAGCTATCCGCCATCATCGGTTATAAGCAAAAAAAAGCATGGCTCAGGCAATAGGCAAGGAGCAGCGCGCCACTGCTATGTCCGGGCCGAACCGGCGCCATACTTTTTCATACGCCCTTCACCTGGCCCGGGTGACCCGTGAAGTACCGGGCCTGCCGGCAAATCAGGCTGCTCTATATTGGGCTGCCGCCGGATCGATCTGGCGCTTTACCGGGCCGGCCACTTCCGCATAGGCCTCAAGCAGGCGGGTGAACCATTGACCCACGGCCGAATCGTCCTCCCAGTACTGAAACCCGAATACCCAACTGAAGATCAGATGCGCCGCAACGACAAAATCGGTGGCCCCTGGCTGGGTGCCGTCAAGATACGGCATGTTTTTCAATTGTGATTCCAGCGCCCCCAGGGCCTTGTGCGCCTCGCTCGCATCGGCCGTCGCGTGCAATTGCTCCAGCGTACAACCAAAGCGCTTTTCCCGGCTTTCCCGAAAATACCCTTTGGCCGATTCCGGTTGTGCTTCGTAAATCGCCATCAGGGAAGGTTTGAAAATGACCGGCGTAATATGGCGCAGAATCAGTTCCGAAATAAACCGGACCCGGGCCCGTCCGGCATCGCTATCGAGTCCCAGCGGCGCCTGCGGATACGTACGATCAAGATATTCCAGGATATCCAGGCTTTCCTTGACCACGGTATCCCCATCGGTAAGAACGGGGACCAACCGCGAATCTGCAAATGCTATTTTTTCCTTCTCCATAAAGCCGACAGGAAGCCCCTCGAAAGGCAGCCGCTTGTGCGCAAGCGCAAGCCTCACTCGCCAACAGTAAGGTGAAAATACCAGGTCGGGCTCGCTGGCACAGAGTTCGTAAAGCCGGATCATTCGTGTCTCCTTTGACATACGGCGGTAAATCGGGTTTTTAATCACAATAATGACCCGAGCAGGTAAAAATCGGGCGCTATCGAGAGATATTGAGCGGCAATCTCGGGCAGCGTGTGGCTACTTGAAAACAACGACCCGATGCTTAAACTTTCAATCCATTTCCAAACAGGCTTGCCAGCTATCTTTCGATACATTTGCTTGCCATCAGTACAAACAAAGCGATTATGATAGCTCCATAGTTATTCCATAAGGAGAGTTTACTATGACCTCGCAAATGATAAAAAAAGTCTGTCTTGTGGCACTTATGGGTGCCGTTCTGGCAGGCTGCTCTACCCGTCACCCAACTCGGGATCTAGGAACCGTTGGCGGTGCAGCACTGGGCGGTGGTGCCGGTTATGCACTGACTGACGGCAACCCGCTGGCTGCATTGGGCGGTGCCGCACTGGGTGGTCTGGTCGGTAACCAGGTGTTCAAGGACAGCGATGACCGTTACGATCGTGGCCGCCGCCACTATCGCGATGACCGTCGCCGTGATCGCCATTATCATCGCCACGACCGCCGCCGCTGGGACGATTAATATCTGACTGCCTGCCTATCAACAGCGCAGCCGGATTCCGCAACGAAGCCGCTACACGCCATACCGGCGATGTAGCGGCTTTTTATTTGCCGCCTGATCTGTGCATGGCCGCCTGATCTATTTCCGATGTCGATATCAGGCCTGCTGCGTTCAGACTCTCAGAACGTAACCCGCACTTTTGACCGTATCGGCCAGTTGCTGCGCGGTGACACTGTCATTGGCAACGATATCTGCCGACGCCCCCGCCAGACTGACCTGCGCCGATACTACCCCGGGCACCGACTCCAGTGCGTGAGTCACATGCGCAACACATTTGTCGCAAGTCATGCCCTCTACCCTGGCCTTAATCACGTTTGTACTCATTACGCTCTCCTGCTGTTAACAATCTTCAAGCCGGACTCAGCCATATCATAGCCCAGTTCACCGAGCCGGCTGTGTGTGCGCGTCCGGCAACGCAGCAACCCGGTCTTCGCCGCTGCCGTCCAGGTCGCCAGCGCGAATCACCACGCCATTGCTGTCGAGCACACCGCGCAGCCCCACTGCGTGCGCGGCAAATCCCATACGTTCAAAATGCGCCGAATAATCATAACAGTCATGATGATGTCCGTGAAACACACGGGTGGCGCCCAGCCGTAGCGCCAGACGGTCCAGCACGGTAAAACCGTAGCGATTGCAGGACGGCGCTTCATGCAGCACCAGAATATCGGCCTGTTCCTGCATCAGGGCGTCGTAATCACTGGGAAAGATGGAGCTGCGATGACGCAGACGGTCACCCTGGCCATTTTTTCCCGCCTTGAGCAGGCTGTGCGCTTCGTAATCCTGGGGACAATAGAACCGCCAGTAAGGCCTGGCCGGGTTCCAGATGGTGCCCCGAAACACGCCGCCCAGACCGGCAATGCGCACGCCATGGATATCCACGACCCTGCCATGCAGATTACGGCCAGCCAATTCGGAATTGAAAAGATTGTGATAGATGGCCGCACTATCGGTATCATGATTGCCAGGAATCCACCAAACGTCAGTCATCTGACGGATGTCGCCAAGAATCTCATGCAGCGGCTGGCTGGCCTGGATATCGCCAAGAAAAATGACAGCGTCGGGTTTGCCTGCCATGACAATCTCCCGACAGTGCTCAAAACCGCCATGCGTATCGCCAAAAAAGAAAATGCGCGCTTTCGCATTCATGACCGCACCTGGGAATCTGACTTCCAATGAGATTCCTGCCCGTGCCTCAACGCATGTTGAGGCTGGCAGGATTGATTCATTTTACGCGCAAACCTCTTGCGCAAGATGCAGATTGGACCGCGGCCGCCGCCTTAAGTTCTCATCATTGCCCAAGGCAGCGGTGGCCATGTCAGCATAAAAGCGACTTTACTGCTTTTTCCCCGGTTCGAAGTTCAGGACTTTGACGGTATTTTCCTTGACCTTTTCCTTGCTGAAGGTTAACGGAATATACTCGCCCTTCGCCCAGATGGGTGCCAGGTCGCGGTAACCAGGCAGGCGCGGATCGCCCGATTGTCCCGGGGTGTTGATGACCGTGGAGCTATCCCACTGTCCGACATCGAGCACCATGCGAAAAGAGGCGCCCGACCTCAAGTTATAGCTTGTTTCACTGTAGCTGGTCGCCATGGGTGTATAGCCGGAACCACCAATCGGACCAGCATCGACATTGAATGTCTTTTTCTCTTCATCCGACAGCAGCGCATTCATGGGATGCACGAACACCGCCTGGTGCAGCGTGCCCCATTTCCACGCTTGCGGATCGTCACCCAGCTTTTCCCTGACTTCGGCAACAGCCTCTCCAAGTGAGTCGAGCATAATTTGGTTACGCTCGGCTTCGGTAAACCAGCCATCGGGTTTTTCGATGACGTCCAACACCCGTTCCGGGTCGGCCAGTCCGATCATTTTTGCAATTTCCGGATCAAACGCACGATCCACTACGGCCTTGCGTAAATAGCGACTGAACCACACTTCGAAGACAGCCGCTTCCGGGCTGTCTGCCGTCACTTGGCCATCCCATTTTTTAAGCATGTCCACCACGGGCTTGAGCTTCTCGTCCTCGGTGCTCACTTGTTGCAGCACGGTAACGGTTCTGATTGCAGGCAACGAGGTTTTGTCGTTCTGCCAGGCTTCGGAATCGGCAATCGAAGATTTGTCGCTGGCGCCAATAATCCGCTTCAGGCGTTTGGCACGAAAATCGCTGCTCCATTCATAGCCAACCCCTTTTTTGAACGCCGGATGATCAGGCGGAATATTATTCTCGTTGGCCGTCAAGATATAGCCGGCTTTCGGGTTGTACAGGCTGGGCAATTCGTCCATGTCCCGATAACCGCTCCATTCATAGCGACCGTCGCCGGGCACTGGTGTGAGTCCATCCCAGTCTCGCTTGACGGTGAGCCCGCCCGGCATCCATGCGATATTGCCGTCAGCATCGGCAAAGACCTGGTTTTCGCCCGGCGCGCCCCAACGATTCATGGCTGCCTTGAACTCATCCCAGTTGGTCGCTCGCATGTAATCCATGGAACCGAAATAAGGGGCCATGCCCAGATCCAGCCAGGCGGCACGCAAAGCCCAAGCGGTGTGGTTGCCTTCATCCTGGTACAGGATCGGGCCATGGCGGGTAAAGCGCAGCGTCACTTTCTGGGCCGGCCCGCCCTTGACTTCAATTTCTTCCTCTACGGTCTGCATGGGTTCCCAGCGTCCCTGGTATTTATACTCGTTCTTGTTCTCGGGATTGATTTCATACTGGTACATATCTTCCTGATCCATGTAAAAACGGGTCAGTCCAAAACCGATCTGCTCGTTATGACCAATCGAAATGCCTGGCAGAAACGGTTCGCCAGCGCCAATGACCGACAGTCCCGGCGCATTCAGGTGACTGATATAGCGCAAACTCGGCGCACCATGGGAGCGGTGCGGGTCATTAGCCAGGATCGGCCTGCCGGTCGTTGTCCGTTCGCCGCCAATAACCCAGTTATTCGACCCAAGCCCCCTTTCGGTATCACTGTCGTTCCTGACAATCTCATACAGCGCCGATACCGGCAGCGGGCCCTTTGTATTTGTTGCAGATGTTTTTTCGGTTTTCTGCTCCGGCTGCCCGCCTGCGGTCTTGCCCTGGTCGACGCCTGGCGGCAGTTTGTTCAGTTTCGGCGTGGCCGTGGCCAGATCATAAGCATCCTTGATTTTTTTCACCGGAATCGAGCATGGATCAAGCCCCTCGACCAGTTTCGGATCAATGGTCGGGCTCAATTCGCGCCGCAACCAGTCTGCCTTTACCGGATCATCCTTGATCTTGCAGAACACCTGCGCGCGATCCAGCTCGTTCTTGGCGTTCAGCGTCAGGCCATGATGACGAATCCGCACCACATCCTCGGCCTGCCACATGGACGGCTGATAGCCCAGTTTTTTGAACTCTTCGGGCAACAGTGCCGGATCGGCCTTCGTCATTTTTACGTATTCGTTGATGCCGGCAGTAAATGCCTGCGCCACGCGTTTCGAATCCGAACCGTAAGCCAGCCACTCACGATACATATCGCCGCGAAACAGAACGGCGCGCGCCATGCGATCGCCCTCGACATAATCGGGACCGAAATCCTTGGCCATTTCACCCAGGCCGCGCTTGCGCCATAAATCGATCTGAAACAGCCGATCCCGCGCCGCATTGAATCCCTGCAGGAAAAAGGCATCGTAAAGCGTCTGCGCGTAGATATGCGGGATGCCCCATTTGTCGATCGAGATTGATCCTGGCTTTTCCAGGCCGCTTACCGCAAAGGTATCGGCAGCGGCTGCGTCTGCCGTACGGGCGCTGGCTGGGATGAACGACGTGCCGGTAAAAACGGCAGCGACTGCAACGGCCATGAATGCGCGTTTCATATCTTCTCCTTGTATTTCAGTTGTGTTAATTAATTATTTTAAACATGAACTAAATTGCGGACTGAAATGTACCGTCTTCTTTGCTCAGAGAATGGCACGAGTACCCGCCGCAATCAAACAAAACAGTGTAAGAAATTATGGCATCGGTTAAACTGTAACCCTGTCACTCCCTGTGTCCCTATTCATGAACACCACTGCCCCCGGCACCGAAAACCATCGCGTCAAAACCGCGCTCAGGGTTATCGAGATCATCGAGATTTTTTCCCGCGAACAAAAGCCTTTGGCGCTCTCGGAACTGGCCCGCGAACTCAATGCCCCGGCCTCCAGTTGCCTGGCGCTAATACGCACGCTGTTGAGCCTGGGTTATCTGTACGAAACGTCGCGTCGTCAGGGATATTACCCAACGGGACGTCTGCTGGCCATGGCGCAGCGCATTACCAAAGCCGATCCGGTGCTCGAGCGGCTGTATCCCAGTTTGCGGGAATTGTGCGCCATCACAGGCGAGACGGTGGTGCTGGGTAAACTCACTTCGTTGAACACAGTGGTGTACCTGGATGTGCTTCCTTCTGAAAACCCCATTCATTATGTCGCCGTGGCCGGAGAGCAAAAGGAAATCCACGCCAATTCGCTGGGCAAGGCGCTATTTTCGGCGCTGGATGAACCGGCGCAACTCACGTTGCTGGACAAGATGAGTTTTGCCAGGCGCAATGACCGCACCATTACCACGCGCCAGCAGTTTCTGGCGGACATCAAGGCAGGGCAGGAAAAAGGGCTGTTCACCAATCTGGGCGAGTCCATGGTCGATGTCGGCGCCATCGCCTGGCCGGTGACTGTTTCGGGCGGCCATTTTGCGATCTCCATTGCAGGACCGTTGTACCGGATCGAGGCCAATCTGCAGAATCATGCCCAGAAACTACGAGTGATGTGTACCTTCATTGAACAGCATTAAGCATCCGGGCCAATATACGATACCCGTTACCTGAAGCGCTAGCGGCCGCAACCGGCGCAAGCCGGCCACGGCCCGAATCGGCGCTGCAAGCTTGCGCGCCTTCAGTAGGATTTGGGCAGGCCCAGCACTTTTTCGGCAATGAAGCACATGATCAGTTGCGGACTGACCGGTGCAATACGCGGGATAAAGCTTTCACGCAAATAGCGTTCAACGTGATATTCCTTGGCATAGCCCATTCCGCCCAGGGTCTGGATCGCTGTCTGGCACGATGTAAACGCCGCTTCAGCTGCCAGGTATTTGGCCGTATTGGCGTATGCGCCCGCCGGCTCATTGGCGTCATAGGCGGCGGCCGCACGGGACACCATCAAATCGGCGGCTTCCAGCTGCATCCAGCATTGCGCCAGCGGATGCTGGATACCTTGATTCTGACCGATAGGCCGATTAAATACGGTACGCTCTTTCGCGTATTGAACTGCCTTGTCCAGTGCCACCTGACCCAGGCCGACCGCCTCTGCGGCAATCAGGATGCGCTCGGGATTGAGGCCATGAAGAATGTATTCGAAACCCTTGCCCTCTTCGCCCACGCGATCGCATTCGGGGATTTCCAGGCCATCAAAAAACAGCATATTGGAATCGACGGCCTTGCGCCCCAGCTTTTCGATTTCGCGCACTTCAACCTGGCTGCGATCAAGATCGGTGTAGAACAGGCTCAGGCCTTCGGTGGCCTTCGATACCTGGTCTTTCGGCGTGGTGCGGGCAAGCAGGAGCATTTTGCTGGCCACCTGGGCGGTGGAAATCCAGATTTTGCGGCCGTATATCCGATAGTGGTCGCCATGCTTTTGCGCACGCGTGGTCAACTGGGTGGTGTCCAGCCCGGCATCGGGCTCGGTGACGGCAAAGCAGGCTTTGTCCTTGCCTTCGATCAGAGGCGGCAACGCGCGTTGCTTGAGTTCCTCCGAACCAAAACGGACCACCGGGTTCAGCCCGAAGATATTCATATGAACGGCCGAGGCGCCGGTAAAGCCTGCACCCGAGCGCGAAATGGCTTTCATCATCAGCGCGGCTTCGGTAATACCCAATCCTGCGCCACCATATTCCTGCGGCATGGCCACGCCCAGCCAGCCGGCCTTGGCCAGGCGCTGATAAAACGCCTCTGGATACTCGCCCGTTCTATCGCAGGTGAGCCAGTATTCGTCGTCAAAACCGTTGCATAGCTGTTCAATGGCAGCCACAAGCATTTGCTGATCCTGAGAAAGCGAGAAATCCATCATTACTCCGTCGTTTAGGTATGTTGTGTCACTTCAAAGGCGCAATGCCCCCATGGCAGGCGCGGCGGTTTACCGCCGGTCATGGGCCATGCCTGCAATCGGCAGCGCGAGCGCCCTCGCATCGGTCATCGCCCCCACTGGATGACCGCGCATTGGCTTAGTGCCTGTTCGCGCTACGCTTTGCCGCCTTCAATATGGCCTGTTTTTTCTCGTTGTCCATGGGCAGCCCGTCAAGCAATTCTTCAGTATGTTCACCCAGCGCGGGCGCATGGCGATAGACGCTCAGCGGCGTGGCCGAATATCGCCCCAGCGGCGCGATCGTGTGGACCACCCCTTCGCTGGGATGATCAGTTCGCACCAGATGACCCGTTGCCTTCAGGTGCGGATCTGCGGGAAGATCTTCGATGGCGTACAGCGGGGCGCACGGGATATCGTTCGCATCAAACAGCGCAAGCCAGTCTGCCGTGCTGCGGGTCCGCAGGACCCCGTCCACAAACCGGTATACTTCATCAATGTTTTCGGCTCGACGTGAATGGGTGGAAAAGATCGAATCGATGATCAGATCGGCACGATCGATGGCCGCCAGGAACTGCTGCCAGTGCCGATCGTTGTAGATCAGGGCGCTAACATATCCATCCTGTGTCTGATAGGGCTTGCGATGTTCGGCCAGCAACCGGGAATAGCCCATGGTGCCTGCCGGCGCGTCCTCATCGAATGTGCGCTGGCCCAGGTGATCGCCCAATATCATTTGCGCCATCCCCTCAAACATCGGCACCTCAATGGATTGGCCCGTACCGGTTGCCCGGCTATGGATGACGCCTGCCAGACAGGCAATGGCCGCCTGCAGCCCGATGGTGCGATCGGCCAGCGTCAGCGGTGCATACCGCGGTTCGTGCCCGCTGTTGCGTTCGTAAAGCCGGGCCACACCGGTCATTCCCTGTATCAAATCATCGTAAGCCGGCTTGCCGGCGTACGGGCCTTCGTTGCCAAAGCCATAGGCGCCCACGTAGACGATTTTCGGATTCACGGCGCTGACCGCTTCGTACGACAGGCCCATGCGTTCCATGGACTGCGGCCTTACGTTGTAGAGCAGCACATCGACCTCGCGCACCAGATGCAGGCAGGCTTCCCTGCCTTGCTCGGTTTTCAGGTCAAGCACCACCGATCGCTTGTTGCGATTCAGATGCAGATAGATCGCACCCATGCCTGGATTGCGCATGGGTCCGACCTGCCGTATCGTATCGCCCACCGGCGATTCCACCTTGATCACGTCCGCGCCCAGATCTGCCATCATCTGCGTGGCAAACGGCCCCAGAATAATGGAAGTCAGATCCAGGACCCGTACTCCGGCCAGCGGCCCGCTTCGATTGCTGTCTGTCATTATTATTGAACCTGGATCCCGGCGTCCTTGATGAGCTTGCCCCATAACGCGTACTGCTCGCGGACAAATGTCGCAAATTCCTGCTGGGTGCCGCTGAAGGCATCAAATCCCAGGCGCGCCAGCTCCTGCTTGACCTTCGCATCGCTCACGATTTCATTGATGGTTTTGTTCAACGCCGCCACCGCCTCATCGGACATCTCGGCCGGGCCCAGAAAACCATTCCATGAATTGATGTCGAAATTATCGATACCGGCCGCCTCCATGGAAGGCAACTCGGGCAACAGCGTGCTGGGCTTGGCGGTAGATACTGCGAGCGCCTTGATCTTCTTGGATTGCACAAATGGCATGCCCGAAGTCAGATCGGTAAACATATAGTCCACCTGCCCGCCGATCAGATCGGTCAGCGCCTGTGGCGTGCCCTTGTAGGGCACATGCAGGGTCTCGATACCGGCAGCATGCGACAGCGTAGCGCCGGCAACAATACCGGTACTGTTGCCTGAGGCGTAGGTCAGTTTGCCTGGGCTGGCCTTGGCTTGCTTAACCAGTTCCTCCACCGAATTGAAGGTTTGCTTCATGTTGGCGACCAAAATGAACGGCAGGTTACCGCCGCGCGCAATCGGCGTGAAATCCTTGAGCACATCATAAGGCACGCTTTTTTGCAGCCACGGCGCAGCCGACAGCGGTGTATTGGTTGAAATCAGAATGGTATAGCCATCGGGCTTGGAGCGGGCAACCTGCTGCGCCGCAATCGTACCGTTGCCACCGGGCTTGTTTTCCACAATCACCTGCTGACCAAGACGGCTGGTCATTTCACGGGCAAAGATGCGCCCGACAGAGTCGGTCCCCGAACCGGCCGGGAACGGGACGACCATGGTAATGGGTTTTTCCGGCCATGCAGCTGCGGCGGTGCCCGCGGCGATAAGGGCGGCGGCACCCAGCAAACAACGTAGGGGTTTGATATTCATAATGTCTCCAGTAAAGGACAAGGCTTCTTTGAGCGGCGGTACCATGAAAAGGCACGCTTGGGTTTATGCTAAAAATCGGGTTATCCGGCGATCAATCCCGTACCACCCTGGCCGGATTTTCTTCATAGGGAGGAGAATAAATGACCAGAAGGCGCGCCGGCTCGGCACTGGTCACAGTAAAGATATGCTTTTTGTCTGCAGGAAAAAAACAGCAGTCTCCGGCCTGCAGAGAACCCTTTTCCCCGTCCATTTCCACGTCTGCCGTGCCAGACAGCAAATACACCACCTGCTCAATGCCAGGATGGGCATGCGGCAAGGCGCCCCGATTCTGCTCAATTGTACCCACCAACACCTCCAGGTGACGCGCGCCGACCGTCTCGGGGCCGATCAGGCGCCGGTTGACGGTGCCATGGTGGTTGGCGGGGCTGTAGCCAGGGACATCCGCTTCCCGGACGATCCAGGAACAGGCGCCAGTTTTTTTGCTGGTGGTGCTTGCGGTTTGCGCTGTACTGTCTGTCATTACTTGGTTTCCTTTGGGTCGGGTAAATAGCCGAATTTAGCCAAATTCAATTTAGCCCATTCATTTTAAGCCGTTTAATTTAACCCATTTAATTTCTGTATGTGAATTAATTTTCTCATACATGAACATAAAAAGCTGCTAGGGATTTTACCAAGGGGGCTGGTTTGCCCGGACCCTCTCGATTTGTTACAATGGTGGGGTTTTATTAATTCATCGTTTCAATTGTGTACACCTTTTGCCCCTTCTGGTAAAAGTGTTTTACCTGTCAATCGGGCGCCCCGCCGCCCATCAATTTTTGTTTGTATCGACGGCGCTACGTCGTTTTCCGCACACTCTTTGGCATACACAGTTATTTTTATAACCCTGTAAGACTTAAGGAGGCTACGGCCATGTTCTTAAAACACAAAATTCTCTGCTCGACGCTACTGGCTGCGTTTGGCCTGGGCTTGTCCGCCACGGCACAAGCTGCAGACGCCCAATGCGAAGTAGATCGCACCGTCAACTTCGGCGGCATGAACTGGGAATCGAACCTGGTACTGGTCGACGTTCAGCGCACCATTC
>NZ_JBQEAU010000005.1:0-21263 GCF_052108595.1 Advenella sp. | reverse complement strand
CCATTCTTGAAAAAGGCTACGGCTGCAAGACTGAAACGCTGCCCACCGAGACTCTACCCGCCCTGGCAGCGTTGGAGCGCGGCGATCTGGATATCAACACTGAAATCTGGCTCAACAGCGTAGGCGATCCCTGGGCCAAAGCCGAGAAAACCGGTAAAGTCAAAAGAGTAGCCGATCTGTACACGGGCGGCGAAGCCTGGTTCATTCCGAAATACGTAGCCGAAAAATTCCCTGACCTCAAATCCGCATCCGATCTGCCCAAATACAAAAAAGAATTTGCCGATCCTGAAGACCCAAGCAAGGGGCGCTTCTACGGTTGCCCGGCTGGCTGGGGGTGTGAAGTGGTCAGCAGCAATCTGTACAAAGCCCTGAAACTGGAGAAAGATTTCACCCTGTACTCACCCGGCACTGGCGCAGCACAGAAAGCGGCCCTGACCTCGGCTTACAAACGCAAGCAGAACATTGTGTTCTACTATTGGTATCCGACCCCCCTGGTGGGTTCGCTTGACCTGGTCAAACTGGAATTGCCGGCCTACGACGCGGAAAAACAGAAATGCCTGACCAATCCTGAATGCGCCGATCCACAGCCTAGCGCGTATCCGGACAACCCGGTATTTACTGCGCTGAATACCGAATTTTCCAAGCAGGCGCCAAAACTGACCGAATTCTTTTCCAAGGTATCGGTCCCCCTGCCGGTCATGGACAAAACACTGGCCCACATGGAAGAGAGCGGCGACGACTCGCGTGATGTCGCAGACTGGTTCCTGAAAAATCAGGGCGAAGTCTGGGAAAAATGGGTTTCCCCCGAAGTGGCCACCAAAGTGAAGGAATCGCTCTAATCGCTTACACGTCAATTGAAACGCCCGTTTTCGGACGGGCCGATGCCAATCCTAGCGTTTAGCTTAACTTTTAGCCATAAGAGGCACATCGCCATGATAAAGACTAAAGTTCTATCTGCTGTATTCATTGCTTCGGCCACGTTCGGGCTTGCCGGCTCTGCGGCCGCGGCCCAAGCCGCGGCCCAAGCCCCGGCCTGCGAAGTCAGCGATACAATCAAGTTCGGTGGCATGAACTGGGAATCGAACCTGATTCTGGCCGACGTCGAACGGCATATCCTTGAAAAAGGGTATGGATGTCAGACCGAGATGCTCCCCACCGAAACACTCACCGCTTTGGCCGCATTGGAACGCGGCGATCTGCAAGTCAATACGGAAATCTGGCTCAACAGCGTCAGTGACGCCTGGATCCGTGCCGAGAAAAGCGGCAAGGTCAAACGCGTCGGCGAACTGTATACAGGCAGGGAAGCCTGGTATATACCCAAATATACTGCCAGCAAATTTCCCGATCTGAAGTCAGCCGCTGATCTGGTCAAATACAAGGACGCGTTTGCCGATCCGGAAAATCCCGACAAAGGCCGGATTTACGGTTGCCCGGCAGGCTGGAACTGCCAGCTGGTAGCCACCAACCTGGCCAAGGGCCTGAAGCTGGACAAGGACTTCGAGGTTTATGCCCCCGGTACCGGCGCTGCCCAGAAAGCGGCCCTGATGTCAGCCTACAAGCGCAAGAAGGATATCGTCTTTTACTATTGGGAGCCCACACCCTTGGTCAGCGCGCTGGAACTGGTCAAACTTGACATGCCAGCCTACGACAAAGAAAAGCAATTGTGCCTGACCCGTGAAGACTGCGCCAATCCCCAAGCCGTCGGCTACCCGGACAATCCGGTGTTTACCGCGCTCAGTACCAAGTTCACCCAAGATGCGCCCACACTGACAGCATTTTTTAGCAAGGTGTCGGTCCCGTTTGATGTCGTCAACAAGACACTGGCCCATATGGAAGAATCCGGCGCCGACACAAGCGAAGCTGCACAATGGTTTCTGAAAAACCAACAGGACATCTGGTCCAAGTGGGTACCCGCCGAGGTGGCCGCTCGTGTTAAATCCTCGCTCTGACCGCTGCGCCAGTCAAAACCGGGCAACAGTACTGCCTGCCGGACACATCCGTGTCCTGCGGCCCTGGCCCGGTCCTGTTTTTCCCTATTTTTAAATGAAAAAATACAATTATGTTTCCTGAAATTATCTCTGCGCGCGATGTGCGCAAAAGCATCGACGGGTTTGTGGACCATCTGGTCACCAATTACGCCGATGGGCTCAACGCCATGTCGGAGCCTTTCCTGCACCTGCTGGTCTGGATCGAAAAAGTTCTGCGCGGCGCGCCATGGTGGAGCGTCATTATCGTGGCCGTACTGATTGCCTTTGCCGCCAGTCGCCGCCCGGTATTCTCCCTGATGATGGGCGTGCTGCTGGCCCTGCTGGGCGTCCTGGGCCTTTGGGATGCAGGCATGCAAACCCTGTCGCTCATGATTATGGCAACTGCAATTTCAATCGTTATCGGCATTCCGCTGGGCGTCATCACCGCCAAATCCAATCCGGTGCGATCGATCATGCTGCCGGTTCTGGATATCATGCAGACGCTGCCCAGCTTTGTGTACCTTATTCCAGTTGTCATGCTGTTCGGTCTTGGCAAGATCCCGGCCATTATCGCAACCGTAATTTATGCTGTGCCCCCGCTGATCCGGCTGACCGACCTGGGAATCCGGCTGGTTGACCGCGAAGTACTAGAGGCCTCGCGAGCCTTCGGCGCCTCCTCCTCGCAACAACTGTTTGGCGTGCAACTGCCACTGGCGCTGCCAAACATCATGGCAGGTATCAATCAGACCACGATGATGGCGCTGTCCATGGTTGTTATTGCATCCATGATTGGTGCGCGCGGCCTGGGCTACGAAGTACTGCTTGGCATCAACCGCCTTGAAGTTGGCCGCGGCCTGCTGGCCGGGCTGGGCATTGTCATTCTTGCGGTGCTTTTTGATCGCATCACCCAGTCTTATGGGAAACGGAAAAACACAGGTGGTGCGCTATGAGTAAAATCGAAGTCAAAAACATCTACAAAATCTTCGGCAAAAATCCGGGAAAATGGATTGATGCCGTCAAACAGGGCATCTCCAAGGAAGAATTGCTGGCCAAAAGCGGCCATACGCTGGGCCTCAAAGACATCAGCCTGAGTATCGAAGAAGGCAGCATCCATGTCATCATGGGGCTGTCCGGCTCAGGTAAATCCACGCTGATCCGTCACTTTAACCGCTTGATTGAACCCACTGCGGGCCACATACTGGTCGATGACACCGATGTCGTGACCCTGGGCCGCAAGGACCTGGAAAAATTCCGCCAGAAAACCATGAGCATGGTGTTTCAGCGCTTTGGTCTGCTGCCACATAAAACCGTGCTGGACAATGCCGCCTACGGCTTGTCCATTCAGGGCATGAGCAAAACCGACGCACACGACAAGGGCCGCTACTGGCTTGACCAGGTCGGTCTGGCCGGTTTTGAGAACCAGTACCCTCACCAGCTCTCGGGCGGCATGCAGCAGCGCGTGGGCTTGGCGCGTGCACTGGCTACCGACGCAGACATTTTGCTGATGGACGAGGCATTCTCGGCCCTGGACCCGCTGATTCGCCGCGAAATGCAGAACCAGTTGCTCGAACTGCAGGCCAAACTCAATAAAACCATTGTGTTCATTACCCATGACCTGGACGAAGCGCTGCGCCTGGGCAATCGCATTGCTATTCTGAAGGACGGCGAATTGATCCAGGAAGGCACGCCCGAAGATATTCTGCTGTCTCCTGACAATGAATACGTTGCCGCGTTCCTGCAGGATGTGAACCGCGGCAAGGCGCTTAACGCCAGTCACGCGGTCAATGCGCCACGCCTGACCCTGACCATGCGCGCACGCCCCGCACATGCCATCGAACGCATGAAACAATACGACTACAAGTTCGCCCCTGTGCTCGATGGCAAGGCCTTTGCCGGTCTGCTGCGCCTGTCCGCGGCCGAAGATGCGGTCCGGGCCGGCTTGCGGGACATTTCCTCGAAAGTGGAAGAAGCCCGCACCGTTTCGGCAGACACCAATCTGGACGCAGTGCTGACTCATATGCTTCAATCGACCGCTCCGGTCGTGGTAACCGGCGACAACGACGAATTTGTCGGCCTGATGTCGCGTGCCAGGGTTGTGGAGCTGGTCAGCCCCGCCATCGAAGGCGGCAATGGTGATGGCAGCAGGGATGTGGACGGCAATGCCACGGCAACACAGACACCCGCAGCGCCGGCAAGCGCAACAACGGAACGGGACGACACACCCGAACCGCCAGAAGGGGCCATAGAACTGGATGAGTCATTGAAAAACAAGCCGGAAAAAGCGCCCGGCCATTAGTCACTGACCGGCGTGCTCGTGGGCCCCTCCTGGCCGGCCCTGCATTGACTCTACATGAATGCCGGCCAGGTGCTGCGCCAAATGCAACCCCCGCGTCCGAACATAGACAGTGTTCGGACGCTTTTTTGTGCCCGGCCCGCCACGTCCGGGCCAACCTGCCCCACGCCCGATTGATCCCGCCTTGCCCCGCCTTGCCCCGGTTTGTTACCCCAGGGATTGACCCCAGACCAATTGCCAGGCAATGGTCCACATGGTGACGCCCACGATCAGGTCCAGCACTTTCCATGCCACGGGCTTTTTGAATAACGGCAACAAAAGCCGCGCACCGTAGCCAAGGGAAAAGAAAAAGACCAGCGATGCGGTAATGCCGCCCGCTGCGAACAGCCAGTGCTCCCCCGGAAACCGGGTAGATACCGAGCCGATCAGCAGCAGGGTATCAAGGTAGACATGGGGATTGAGCCAGGTCAGCGCCAGGCATACCAGCAGGGTCCGTTTCAGCGAAGGCGCCTCGATATGGCTATCGCCCATGCTGGCAGTTTTGGTGATGGCCGCATGAAAGTGAAGCAGACCATAGACGAACAGAAAAAGCGCGCCGGCGTACTTGATGAGTGGCACCACATGCGTAGCATAGCGGGCGACAACGGAAAACCCCAGCACACCGGTCAGGATCAACGCCGCATCTGACAGGCTGCATACCAGACAGACCCAGAAGACGTGGCTTTTGCGCAACCCCTGTTTGAGGACAAAGGCATTTTGCGAACCGATCGCAAGAATCAGGGAACCACTTAGAAACAGACCGGCAAGATACGCATTCATTCAGCTACGACTCATTTGGAATACGACCGCCAATGTGTTAAAAAGGAAACAGTCGCTCAGATGACAAACAGGTGACAGATAATATACCGGGTATTGTCACACATGCGTCACAACGGATTGGTGTAATAAGAGTCATTCCCGACCTGTACTTTTGGCCTGACATTACTTTGTCTGAACATCCTACTACCCACTATCGCACGATCTGGATCTCCGATGTCCACCTGGGCACCAAAGGCTGCCAGGCGAGCGCGTTACTGGATTTTCTGAAGCACACAGAATCCGATACCCTGTATCTGGTCGGTGACATTATCGATGGCTGGCAGCTCAAAGGCAAGTGGTTCTGGCCGCAGTCGCATAATGACGTCATACAGAAAATACTGCGCAAATGCCGGCAAGGCACCCGGGTCGTCTTCGTTCCCGGCAACCATGACTCATTTGCCCGGCATTATGTGCAGCAGAACTTCGGTGGTATCGAAGTAGTCGAGGAAACCGAGCACACCACCGCCGATGGCAAACGCCTGTGGATCCTGCACGGCGATCGTTTCGACGGTGTAGTGCAGTTTGCGCCGTGGCTGGCCTACGTGGGCGATCACCTGTACACCGTTGCCCTCACCTCCAATATGTGGCTCAACAGCGCCCGCGCGCGCATGGGGCTGGGATACTGGTCACTGTCCCAATACCTGAAGCAGAAAGTCAAGAATGCGGTCAGCTATATCTCCGCGTTCGAAGATGCCGTCATGCAGGAAGCACGCAAGAACAATTATGATGGCGTGGTTTGCGGCCATATCCATAAGGCGGAAATCCGCGAAGTGGATGGCATTCTGTACTGCAATGATGGCGACTGGGTCGAAAGCATGACCGCCCTGGTGGAACATGCAGACGGTTCATTGCATATCGTGACCTGGACGCCGCCGGCCGTGGTGCGTGAAAAAAAACCAAAACGCAGCCGCCTGCGAGATGCCGCCGTGACCACCCCATCGGTCAACACGCCTGCCGCCGAGCCGGTTTCACGCGCCGCTAAGGACAGAGAAGAAAATGTGCCGGCGCATACGGACGAGTCCGACAAGGAAGAGGCCCGCAGCGTCATCCAGGCCTGAAAAAGTCATTCCGGGCAGGCTCATCGCAGCAGCCTCTGTACACACAGGAACTGACGGCATCCGACTTCACCGCCAAACCCCAGCCCTCATTAGTAACAGGCAGGCACCGCCATCATACGGGCAGATACTTTGCAAAACCTGTCCTGATCGCCCACCAGAGACGCATTCCAGGCATACCCCAGACACCCTGACACGCCCTGCCGCTCGCATCCGGGCGCGTATCAGGCCGCCATCAGGGCCGCAGCTTGTAGCCGGTACGGAACATCCACGAGACCACCAGGGCACACACCAGCAGAATGAACAGAATGGTGAACAGACTGACGTAATGGTTCACATCGGCCACGCCGTAAAAACTCCAGCGAAAGCCGCTGATCAGATACACCACCGGGTTAAATAGCGCCACTTTGGACCAGATGCCGGGCAGCATATGAATGGAATAAAACGCGCCGCCCAGAAAGGTCAGCGGCGTAATCACCATCAGCGGAATGATCTGCAGTTTTTCGAAACCATCGGCCCACAGCCCGATAATGAAACCGAACATGCTGAAGGTGACCGCAGTCAGAACCAGAAACAGCACCATCCAGAATGGATGCTGGATCTGGTATTCAACAAAGAAACGGGCCGTGATCAGGATCAGCACCGACAATATCAGCGTCTTGGTTGCCGCCGCTCCGACATAACCCAGAATCACCTCGAAGTATGAAACCGGGGCCGACATGATTTCATAAATGGTGCCGGACCACTTGGGCATATAAATGCCAAAGGACGCATTCGAGACGCTCTGCCCCAGCAGGGCCATCATCAGCAGCCCGGGCACAATGAATGCGCCATAGGATACGCCGTCAATGTCGCCCATGCGCGAACCGATAGCAGCGCCAAACACAATGAAGTACAGTGCCGTGGACAGCACCGGCGATGCGATGCTTTGCATGAGTGTGCGGAACGCCCGCGCCATCTCAAATTTGTAAATTGCTTTTACGCCGTACAGATTCATGAATCTTTCCTTACCAGGCTCACGAAAATATCTTCCAGTGAGCTTTCTCGCGATTGCAGGTCCTTGAGCTCAATGCCGACGTCGCCCAGCTGGCGCAACATTTCGGACAGGCTTTTACCCGTACTGTCTTCCGATTCCTTGTTATAGGTGTACACCAGCGTACCCCCGTCTGCCGACAAGGTCAGGGGATGAGCAGACATGGCTGGTGGCAGCGCATCCAGCGGCTGGGTCAGTTGCAGGTGCAGCTCTTTCTTGCCCAGTTGCCCCATCAGCTGTTCCTTGTTCTGCACCAGGATAATTTCGCCGTTATTGATCACGGCAATCCGGTCGGCCATATCTTCGGCCTCTTCGATATAGTGCGTGGTCAGGATCACGGTCACGCCCTGCTCGCGCAACTTGCGCACCAGATTCCACATATCGTGACGCAGTTCTACATCCACGCCGGCAGTCGGTTCATCCAGAAACAAAATCGAGGGTTCATGCGACAGAGCCTTGGCGATCAGGACGCGACGCTTCATGCCGCCGGACAGGCTCAGGATCTTGCTATCTTTCTTGTTCCACAGGGACAACGCCCTGAGCACCCGCTCTATATGCGCCGGGTTTGCCGGCTTGCCAAACAGGCCGCGACTGAATGTAACCGTGTCCCATACCGTCTCGAACGAGTCGGTAAAAAGCTCCTGCGGAACCAGGCCGATTTTCGGGCGCACGCGTCGATAATCGCGTTGCACGTCGTCGCCGTCAACCAGAATCGTGCCTTCGGATGCGTTGACCAGGCCGGTCACGATGCCGATCAGGGTCGTTTTGCCTGCGCCGTTGGGTCCCAGCAGGGCCAGAATTTCACCCCGGCGGATATCCAGATTGACGCCTTTGAGGGCTGTAAAACCGCTTTTGTAGGTTTTACCCACCCCCTGGATGGAAACGACGATATCGCCACCATCACTACTGTTGTGAGAGTTATTCACGCAATAACCTATTTGAAATATGCAGAATTTAATATGTAGAGCAGCACAAGTATAAAGAATTCCGGGCTGGAAAAAAGAAATTGCTGCAAAGAAGTGCGGAGCAAAAATATGGGCGAATGAAACAAAACCCTATTTTAATTTCCCAATCCGATACACTTGTCTTAATCCACAATACATGAATGGGCATAAGAACATGGTCGAAATCGCAGGCAGCAAGGGCTATGCAGAAAAGGCACAACGGTTTGCCGCTGACTACGAAAGCGTCACCTTCGAAAAAGTGCACAACCCGGTACGTGGCTTTTACCCAGGGGCACCGGCAAAAGTGCTGGATATCGGCGCCGGTACCGGCCGCGACGCAGCTGCGCTGGCGGCGCTGGGCTACCAGGTGGATGCCGTCGAGCCCACCGCTGCCATGCGAGAACAGGGCGACCTGCATCATGCCGATGCCGCTATCAACTGGATCGCAGACAGCCTGCCGCAGTTGACCCTGGTACGCGCCAGCGGTAAGCAATACGACCTGATACTGCTGACCGCGGTGTGGATGCACCTGCAGGAACAAGAGCGACTGCCTGCCATGCAGCATTGCGCCGGGCTGCTGGGGCGCAACGGCATTATGTCGATGTCCCTGCGCCATGGCCCCGTCCCGGCAGAGCGCCACATGTTCGACATCCCGGACGCAGAAACCATCGCGCTTGCGCGCACCTGCGGGTTGCAACTGCTTTATAAGAAAAGCTATAAAAACGACACACTGGGTCGAAACGACATTTCCTGGAGCTACGCCGTCTTCAGGAAATAAGGTCGACCGGGCGCCAGCACACCGTCCCGGTCGCATCCGGATGCAAGCGACGGCCATCGTGTTCGCGCTCCCTGATATACGTCCATGCCGTTTGTGGGCCGGCATCGGTGTTCACAGTGGTCAGCACCCGATAATACAGCCCCTGTCCATCGGCGCGAAACTCTTCCAGCAGGTCTATCAGCGGCACATCGCGTTCCGGACGATCAAATTGCATCAGCTCGCCTTCGATCAGATCCCAGTCGCCATCGGGCCTGGCCGTTGTACCTGGCGTGCACTCCAGCAACGCATCCATCCCGGGCTGGTCGGTACCCCGCGCCAGAATGGCTTGCGGACAGATTTCCACCATAGGGTACCCCTCATCGTGGTCAAGATGATAAATCCGGCCCCATAGCCAGGCTTTTTCTGTATGTACTGCCATGGAGCAATGACGTTCGTGATTACAACAACCTGTTTTCAGCGTTCCATACACAAACATAGACATCACGCGTGGCACTGTATCTGACACGGTTCCTTCCCCTAGCCCCAGTAGCCTACGCCACGGGCCATCATGGCGGCCGCCAGCACTATCAGCACCAGACAGACCAATTCGTAATGAATCAGCTTGCGAATCCGCTTGATCACCGCAGGATCCAGCACCGGTTCCCGGCCACGATTCAGGCTTTTGCGCCACGACAGAAAAGTCATGGTCGGATAAATGGACAGCACGCCTACTGCGGCAAACAGCAGCAGTTTGGCAACAAAGGGAATGCTGTGAAAATAGTAGGCAGCACCCTTTTCAAAAAAGATCACGCGCAAAAAACCCACGATCAGCAACAGCATGGCCGACGCGCCATAAATGGCATCGGCACGCAAAATTCGCCGGGCACGTTCGATACTGATACGGTCCTTGACCAGCACCAGCTCAATGGCGAGTGCGGCAACCAGCACGAAAGCCAGAACGTGATGCAAAAACGCAAAGAGAAGTGTCATGGTCAATGCCCTTGTGGTTGAGCAACAATATAAAGCCGATCGTAATCTGCCCGACTACAGCCGAAAAAAACTGCCCGACAATGCTATCCGGCAATTCTGCCTGAACTTCAGCCTGCCGCAAAGCGCTGGCTGCGCATACGCTATGGTAACCGCAGTTGGTCAGTGTATCCGCCTGCCGACCGGCGTGTGCCATTACTTTAATGGATAATACAGACGAAATTCAACCACTATCAACATGGTTTGCGTGGCCCGACGCGCTGTCGCGTACGTAACAACGATTGCTATTGTTATTACTTGCAGGACTGCTTGCGACCCTTGGCAGCAATCACGGCACACTGCGCCATCAATAGGCTAATCGCCAGCCTCGCCCTGCACAGTGACCACAACCGTTCGTGGCCCGCCATGGTTGCGATGCTCGCATAAATAAATGCCCTGCCAGGTGCCAAGATTGAGCGCACCATTCGTGATGGGTACCACCAGCGTGCAGCCCAGGATACTGCTTTTGAAATGTGCCGGCAGATCATCACTGCCTTCGTACGTATGCGTGTAATACGGCTCATCTTCCGGCACCAGGCGGTTGAAATAATTTTCGAAATCAACCCGTACGGCGGAATCGGCATTTTCATTAATGGTTAGCGATGCCGAGGTATGTTTAAGGAACACATTCATGATGCCTACGCGCAGGCCGGTCAAGTCCGGCACCTGACACACAATCTCTTCGGTCACCAGATGAAATCCTCTGGGACGCGCTTTCAATTGAAATTCTTTCTGGATCCACATGCGCTACTCTTTATAGATACAATATTCAAAGGAAGGACGCCATGATTACAAATGCAAAATGCAAAAAATGCAGGATTGTCCTGCCGCAAATCTTTTCTTCCACAAATTTTAATATCCAGGCGCCTGAAAAGCGATCCTGAAACGCTCGGCCATCGCGCGCAGGCGCTTGTCCAGCGTCCACAATTGCGCGCCCGGCGTAATAAGTGTAGAGGCAAGAAGAACCATAGCTACCAGGCCGCTCCCCAGGCCATAAAGCCGTTCACGTTCAATAAAGTCCGCAACTTCCCGCAAGCCCGCCTGGTTACAGGGTTGCAAGAGCCCTATGTTATTCAGTGTTTGCAGGCGCGGCGCGGGCGGTGTTCCACAGGCCAGTTCAATCTGGATCATGGGATGGCCCAAGACACGATCGGCCTCAAGCAACTGAACCAATGCATCATTTCGCACTCTGAAGTGATCTACCCACACCGAGGTGTCGACAAGCACGCTCATAGCGATCCGGCGTCATCCCTGCGGCGCGGTATGTACTTCATATCTGGCGCCTGTCCACCCAATGCAGCAAGCCGTCGCCCGGCCTGGACGCGCACATAGGTTTTCATCGCCTCCCGGCATAGATCGGAAGCACGCACTATCCCAGGACCGGCAAGTTCCAATGCCTGCGCGTATAGAACCTCATCTATGGTGACAGTGGTTCGCATGATGGTCTCTCCGTAATCCTATCGCATCAATAATGACTTGTTACATCAATTATGATGCCACTTTACATCAATTATCGCATCATCTGAAGCCGTAAATATCAAATGCTCTTTATGCACAGGGTCATTGCTGCTCAGGAAACACGTCCTGAGCAGTGGTGATCGACCAACGAACAATGCCCGATATCAGCTCGCCCTGCCGGCAGATTTCGCACTTCCAATCAGGGCTTGAGCAGCAACGTTCCCATCCGTGATCTGGACTCCAGCGTCTGGTGCGCACGCGCAGCGTCGGCCAACGGGTAGATCTGTCCGGTCTGCACTGTCAATACGCCCCGCTCCATCAACGCAAACAGTTCGCTGGCCATGGATTCGAGCATCGCGCGCTCGGCGGTATAGTGAAATACCCCCGGCCGGGTCAGACTATTGGATTTGGGTGCGAGGATGGATACCTCAATCGGGTCGATACTGCCCGAAGACTGTCCGAAATTGACCAGATGGCCCCGTCGGGCCAGCGCGGCCAGTGAACCCAGGAACGTGTCCTTGCCTACCGAGTCATAAACGACGTTGACCCCCTGATCGTTGGTGATCTGGCGCACCCGTTCCACGAAATTTTCCTCGCGATACAAAATGGTATGCGCGCATCCCATGGCGCGCGCCTGCTCGGCTTTTTCTTCACTGCCAACCGTTCCAATCACCGTGGCGCCCAGATAACTGGCCCACTGGCAAAGCAACTGCCCCACGCCGCCACTGGCAGCGTGTACAAGAACGGTATCACCCGGCTGCACGTGATGGACCTGTCGCAACAGCATTTGGGCGGTCAGGCCCTTGAGCAGGACCGATGCCGCCAGGTCTTGATCAATGCCATCGGGCAGACGGATGGCAAGGCGGGCCGGCAGAATCCGCTCCGACGCGTAGGCACCATAATGATTCGTAATATAGGCAATCGAATCGCCTGCCGAGAAGCCGGTCACCTGCGGCCCGATCGCCTCGACCACGCCAGCCGCCTCTATCCCGGGGATTCCGGGCAATGCCAGGGTTTTATATAGGCCGCCGCGCACATACACATCGTGGAAGTTGACGCCAATTGCCGTCTGCCGGATACGCAGTTCTCCCGGGCCCGGTGCGGCCACGTCCACATGTTCAGCGTTCAGCGTCTCGGGACCGCCGTACTCTCTTAGTAAAACTGCAGTTGCCATTGCTATCTCCACTTGACCGGTTCATCCGTGATGAACTGCTGACACGAGAATATCACAAGCGCGCATGGCAACTGCAATCGAGACGACGCATTGGCGATCAACGCCAGTCAATACAGTGACGGGGCCCCAACCGGACGGGTTTTGAAACGACGATGCAGCCACATGTATTGATCCGGCGCACGCATGATTTCTTTTTCCACGACTTTGTTCATATAAGCGGCAGCGGCAATTTCATCGTCCACGGGATAGTTTTTGAGTTCAGGTTGAATCAGCAAATCGTAGCCACCGGCGTTCGGACGGCGGATCAATACCACGGGCACCAGCGCAGGTTTGGCCAGCCGCGCCAGCATATAAGGGGCGCTGGTCGTAGCCACTTGGGCAACTGCAAACAGAGGTGCGAAAACACTACCGCTGCGGCCATAATCCTGGTCGGGGGCCAGCCACACGGCTTCGCCCTGCTTGAGTGCACGCACCAGTCCACGCAAATCCTTGCGATCGATCATCGCCTTGTTGGAACGCATACGGCCCTTGGTTTGCGCCCATTCCATTGCCTTGTTATTATGCGGTCGATAGGTCGCCATCATCGGCTGGCACAGCCCCATTGCGCGGCCACCGAGCTCCAGCGGCATCAGATGTACACCAATCATCAGCGCACCGCGTCCATCCTGTTGCGCCTGCTTCAGATTATCCAATCCGGAGACATCAAACCAGCGTTTTACCCGCTCATCGGACCAAAACCACGCCATCCCGGTTTCCATCAAGCCCATGCCCAGCGACTCAAAGTTTGCCCGCACTCTCTTCTCGAGTAACGCTTCATCCATATTGGGAAAGCATAATTGCAGATTCCGACGTGTAATTCCGACCCGGCGTTTGAGAAAACGCATGGAACAGCGTCCCATCCAGATACCCAGCCGATGCAATATGGGGTATGGCAGTTGAACCAGCAGGAACAGCACGCCCAGGCCAAACCAGGTGAGCCAATAGCGGGGGTGAAGAAAGGAGGTTTGAAAATTTCGTGAGTACAGCATAGCGGTTCCTTGGTGCATCCGAGCAGAAAACAGTAACGTCAAAGGAAGCCACTCGATTGCAGTACTGATAGTTTGACACCTGTATACAGGCATCGTTCCTTTCTGTCATCTGCTGAAATAGAATACGGCTATGAAGAGGAAAGAGAGGGCGCGCGGTAGCTTGGCAGGAAAATCGCAAGGCAGGCTGGCAAGACAAGCATACCATATCCACAGATACACGAAGGCCCCGATGGCAGCCTGTGCACCCACCCTTTCAGACAGGTCCAGGACATATACATACGGGCCAAATCCTGTATCGGGGGTGCCAATTGCGCCGAGTCCCCAAAAACAGGCTTATTTCAGTTGAAATTGCATTGCCTTAAGCAATGTACGCCATTCAACCTGTTCTTTGGCCAGATACGCCTGGGCATCGGCTGCAGGGCCTCCTACAACGGTATTGCCGTCTGCTTCCATCCGCTTGATAAATTCCGGATCCTTGCTGACGGCAACAAAGGCCTTGCTCAGACGGTCAACGGCATCTTTCGGCAAGCCTGCCGGCCCGACAATCAACTTCCAGTCAACCGCGCTGAATCCCTCATAGCCTTGTTCTGCAACTGTAGGTACGTCTGGCATGGCGGCGATGCGTTTGCTGGATGTAACTGCCAGCGCGCGCAGATCCTTGCCTTCGATCAGTTTAAGCACCGACACCGGTGTCGCAAACATATAATCGGTCTGGCCGCCAATCAGCTCGGTCAGCGCCGGAGAGGCCCCTTTGTAAGGCACATTCAGCACCTTGATGCCCGCCTTGTAGGACAGCATTTCGCCGGCCAGATGGCCTACGGTGCCCAGGGTGGCAAGGGCTTGCTTGAGTTGCCCGGGGTTGGCCTTGGCTGCGGCTATCACATCGGCCAGCGATTGATAAGGAGAGTCGGCCTTGACCACCAATACCGTTGGCAATTCGGCGACCACCCCAACCGGCGTGAAATCTTTGCTGGCATCGAACTTCATATCCTGCATGATCACCGGGTTGATGGCCAGATTCGAGGTCTGTCCCATACCCAACGTCAATCCGTCCGGTTTGGCCCGGGCCACCTGGGTCATGCCGATATTGCCGCCTGCGCCTGGTTTGTTCTCAATCACAAACTGGATATCCTTATCCATCTGGCTGATCTTCTCGGCAATAATCCGGGTGATGCTATCGGTTCCGCCGCCAGGGGTATATGGCACGACCATGCGCACGGGCCGCTGAGGCCAGTCCTGGGCCTGCACAAGGCCAGTGGTCAACGTTGCGGCCAGCAACATACCGCCGGTCAATCCGGTCATCATTGTTTTCTTGAACATTGTTGTCTCCGTTCCCTTATTTTTTGGGTTGTTGAAAATTATCTTCTGCTGCGCCAACCGCAGCGCGCAGCACGGCGCCTGTGGACGATTCGGTAATCAGCAAGGTGTCACAGCGCGCATTGGTGAAACACAGATTGGTTACCGTGTTGCCGGCAACCGAACGCAGTATCCGGCAACACTCGCCGTTGGCCTCAAATACGAATACGCGTCCGAGCGACGCATGCGCCACATACAGTCTGCCCTGTTGGTCCAGCGCAAGACCATCCGGGCCGCTGGTCCCAAACAGCGCGCAGAAGCGGCCGGCTTTCGATACCGATCCGTCGGCCAGCAGAGGTGCACGCCATACGGCGTTGTCCCGAGTGGCTGCCACGAACAGCACCGATCTGTCTTCATCGACCACTATCCCATTGGGGCTAGGGACATTATTCATCAGGCAATCGAGCTGACCCGTTTTCAGGCCATAGCGATACACTGCTCCGCTAGGGTCGTGCAAGCCGGTCTGCCCCTGATCAGTGAAATACACCTGTGATTCATCACGAGTGACATATAAATCGTTCAGCCCCTTGAATGACTGGGCATTGCGTCGCGCCAGCACCGGCTCAACCACTTTTGCGAGCGGGTCACAGCGCAACAGGCCGCGGCGATAATCGGCAATGAGCAGCGAACCATCGTGCAAAACCTTGAGCCCGTTCGGTTCGCCGTCATACTGGACAATCAATTCCCAACCCTTTTGCGCCGAAATACGGAAAATGCGTCCGTAAGGAATATCAGTCACATAAAGATTGCCCTGGGCATCCATGGCCGGGCCTTCGATAAAGGAATGCAATTGCTCGCCGCCCTTATTGGCTTTGGCCCATTCAGAATCGGTATTGCGCAAGCGCAAATGGTCAGGCATAGTGCTCCATACCTGCGCGTCACAACGTTCGGGCTCCTGGTTCAGAAAAAACATGACGCACCCTTACTGCTTTTCCAGGCCGGCACGTGCGGCAGTGTGCCCCCAACTGTCAATTTCACTTGCAATCTGCTGCGAGAATTCCTGGGGGCTGTTGCCTACAGCTTGCGCACCGAGTTTTTCAAACGACGATTGTATGGATTGGTCGGCCACCGATTCCTTCACCAGACGGTTCAGCGTGTTGATGATTTCTGGCGGCGTACCGGCACGAGCGACCAGACCAAACCAGTTTTGCACCTGATAATCAGGCAGGCCAGCCTGTACAAAAGTCGGCACGGCGGGCAGTTGTGGCAGGCGCTGCGGGCTGCTGATGGCCAAGGCCCTGACCTTGCCGCTGTTAATTTGTGGAATGGCGGTGGGTGTTGCACTGATCTCCACATCCACGGTTCCGCCGACCAGGGCGAGCAAGGCTTCGCCCGCACCCTTGTAGGGAACATGCAGCAGCTTAATGCCCGCCTGATGCTGGAACACTTCGCCGGCAAGATGCGTTGAACTGCCCTTGCCCCCGGAGCCGAAGGTGAGCGACTCAGGTTTCTCCCTGGCCGCTTTCACGAGATCGGCCAGCGAATCGAACGGCGAATTTGCCGGCACGATCAAGATGACAGGCGTTGAAGCGACATTGGCAATGGGCGCAATATCCTTGACGGGATCCCAGGACAGTTTCTTGAACACCGCCGGCAACATTGCGTATGTCGTATCATTCATCAACAAGGAATAGCCATCCGGTTTGGCTCGCATGACTGAAGCGGTAGCGATGGTGCCGCTGGCTCCCGGCTTATTTTCCACGACAAATGAATGCTTCGATATTTCGGACATCTGTTTGGCCAGCATACGGGCTACATAATCGGTGGTACCCCCCGGAGAATAGGGAACCGTAATGGTCACGGCCCGTTGCGGGTAGCGCTCTTGCGCCTGCGCGACGGAACTCCATGACAGGTGGGTTAACAGCGCGGTCGCAAAGGCAACGGCAATTTTTTTCATGTTTGTCTCCTTAGTGCGTGGCAATGACATTGTTTTCCAGCAAGGTATTGATTTGTTCGTCGCTCAATCCGGCACTCTGCAGAATACTCAGCGTATGTTCACCAAGCCGCGGCGGGTTCAGGCGCACGCCCAGCCGTTGGCCATCCATGCAGATGGGCAGCAGCGGCACAGTGGTTTGCCGACCATCGGGCATCTGCATGGGCGCCAGCCCGCCGGTCTCCAGAAGGTGCGCATCGTCCAGCAGCTCTTCGGGCCGCGCAATGGGCGCGAACGGCAACGCATTGGCTTCGAACAGCGCGGCCAGCTCTTTCTTTGAATAGGCGGCCATGCGTTCCTGCAGCAGGGGCAACAGCCACGGACGTGCCTGCACCCGTTGGTTATTGGTTTTCAAATCTTGATTGTTCAGCAACTCGGGCAGCCCAAAGGCGTCGCAGAAAATCCGCCACTGCGTATCACTGACCACCGCCAGGAATATCTGCTCACCGTCTTTGACATTGAAGACGTCGTAAATGGCCCAGGCCGAAATGCGGCTGGGCATCGGGTCGGCGGCCTTGCCGGTGACCACGTACTGCATCATGTGCTGGGCAACCAGAAAGATATTATTTTCGAACAGGGCACTTTGCACCTGCTGTCCCTTGCCGGTGAGGTCACGTGCCTTGAGCGCGGCCATCACGCCGATGGCGCCAAACATGCCGCCCATAATGTCATTGACACTGGTGCCCGCGCGTATCGGGTCGCCCTTTCTTCCGGTCATGTAGGCCAGCCCGCCCATCATCTGCACCACTTCGTCCAGCGCAGTGCGGTGTTCGTAGGGGCCGGGAAGAAATCCCTTGTGGCTGACATACACCAGGCCCGGATTCCGTTCTGACAAACACTCATAGTCCAGCCCCAGTTTTTTCATGGTGCCTGGTTTGAAATTTTCGCTCACCACATCGGCCGAGCCGATCAGGTCCTTGACCAATGCCAGCCCCTGCTCCGACTTCAGATCAACAGCCAGGCTTTTTTTATTGCGATTGAACGCGGAAAAAAAACCGGCGCCAGACCCCAGCAGATGACGGGTGTTATCTCCCTTGAGCGGTTCGATCTTGATGACATCGGCGCCCAGGTCTGCCAGGATCAGGCCACAAGTAGGACCCATCACCATGTGCGTAAACTCAATGACCTTCAATCCCGCATAGGGCAATGTTTGTTCTGTCATATCACACTTGTTGTTCAAAGGTTAAAGGCACGCCGGCTTCGGCCACCATGCCATATACGGCTTCTTGTGGAACGCCGGCTTTGAGCGGCTCGCGGGCGCCAATCAGTTTTTCAATATTGATACCGGTATCAATGCCCATGGCCTCGAACATGAACACCAGATCCTCGGTAACCACATTGCCTGACGCGCCAGGCGCATAGGGGCAACCGCCAAGCCCGCCCAGCGATGCATCAAAGGTGCGCACACCAACATCATAGGCAGCCAGATTGTTGGCCATGCCCAGCCCGCGCGTGTTGTGCATATGGGCCGCGCCACATTTGTCGCCTATTTCCGCAAAGACACGCCGGAAAAGTCGCCGCACCTGGGCCGGATTCGCATACCCGGTGGTATCGGACAGCCCGGTTTCGTCGGCGCCGGCAGCCACCAGCTGGGACGAGAGCCAGACTACATCGTCTTCACTCACTGTTCCCTGGATCGTGCAACCGAATGCAGTCGATATGCCGGCCTCTATCTTCACGTTAGGTGCAATCTCGTTGCGCAGCGCCACGATCTCGCGCACTTCCTGCACCATCTGCTGCCGCGTTTTTCTCACATTGGCCAGCGAATGCGCCTCGCTGGCAGAAACCGGCAGCGTCAGTTTGTGTGCCCCCGCCTGCAGAGCGTTTCGGGCGCCGCGCAGATTCGGCACCAGCGCCATAACCGTCAGATCGGCGTAACGAAGCGCATAACGAACGACCTCTGGCGCATCAGCCATTTGCGGCAACAATTGTGCAGGCACAAACGAACACACTTCGATTTCGCGAATGCCGGCTTCATATAGCGCATCGATCAGTTTGAATTTATATTCGGTCGGCATGATGCTCTTGATGCTCTGCAGCCCATCGCGCATCCCCACTTCACTGATCAACACTCGCTCGGGATGTGTCTGATTCATGCTTTCTCCTATATTCTATCTTATAGAACAATATTCTATTAAATAGAATATTAAAACAGAAATGACAAGCGCGTCAACACGCAATCGCAAATGTAATTGGCTTGCGGCGTTAGTGTCAGATACAGGAAGATGTGGAACGCAAAACAAAATCGGCCGCTGTGGGCCGATTTGCATGGAGGCAATGCGCTGGCTATCGCCAGGCGCCAGTCTTGAAATATTCAGTCTTTGATATAGCCGAACTTTTTGCTTAATGCCATCGCGGCTTGAAGCACCTCGTTTCTGAAAGCCGGTTTCAGACGGGACGAGGGCATGGTCAGCGTCAATGCTCCCGCAAATTCGTGATGCGCATTGAACACAGCAGCGGAAACGCCTGCCAGGTCGGGCATGCGATCGCCGTCCAGCACAATGACGCCATCACGTCGGATCTGATCGTACAGTTTGCCTTTAGCGCCAGTGAAGGCCTGCAGCACGCGCGCACCGGAACCTTTATCCAATGGCAACACATCCCCTTCGCGGGTTCGATAGCTGATCGGCAATGGCGAATTGACCCGATGCAGGCACAGCCGACTATTGCCGCTGATGACATGGTACGAGGCGCTTTCCTGGGTTTTTTCCACCAGTGCGCGCAGTACCGGGATAATGACATCGGCCTGGGAAAACGCCGAATTGTAAACGCCATACAGCCGCACGACGCCTTCACCCAGGCCATAGCGACCGTCATCGGACTTATGCACCATGCCGTAATGCTCCAGCGAGGCCAGCAGCCGTAGGATAGTGCTCTTGTACATGCGTGTGCGGTCCGCCAGCTCTACCAGCGAAAGATACCCATCGTTCTTGCGAAATACGGTCAGCAGCGACAGGGCGCGATCCACCGCCGCAACGCCGCCCGACGCCGGGTTCTCGTCAGCGACCGATAATGTTGACGCTTTTCTTGGCACAATCCACCTCTTGATTCGATGAGGGTATTTTATAGTGGATTGGACAAATGTCAGTGCGATTGGCACGTGCGTGGTGATTCGTGCAGAGCGCCGTCAGGGTCACAGCTGGAAGCAGTTAGACACGCTGATGCAACCGCATCCACAGAGCTTTCAGATAAATTAAAAAAAGAATGTTTTCATGCATACACCCGTCGAGTCAGATGGGCTAAACTTCAGGGTATCAAAACCTCACCTGCGTGTTATGTTTATAGCTAAATCCGGCCCATCTTCGACATCGGCAGCATCTTCTGCGACGCCTGCTCTTGCTCCAGTGGTACGCGTAAAAACACTTGGCGACCAGGCATATGAATCGCTGCGCGAAGCGTTGTCTTCAGGCGAACTGGCGCCGGGGCAACGCGTCACGGTACGCGGCCTGGTTTCTCTTCTGAATATCGGATTTACGCCCGCGCGCGAGGCACTCAACCGCTTGGCGGCCGAGGCCTGCCTTGAGCCCGGACCACAGCGGGGCTTACTCGTCCCATACCTGTCGGAAGAACGATATCGTGAATTAGTGGCAATCAGGCTGGCGCTCGAACCCATTGCAGCCACTGCCGCCCTGAGCAGAATCGCCAAGAGCGACATTGACGCCTTAAAGAACATACAGAAAGAGCTGCTTAAGGCGAAACAGGGGCATGACTATGTCACTGTCCTCGCGTGTAATCGCGAGTTTCATTTTCGCATTTATCGCCAGTGCGAAATGCCCACACTCATGGCGATTCTGGAATCCCTTTGGATGCAGACTGGTCCAATGCTGCGCCTGCTCTACCCGTACAACACACGGGCGTGGAAAGGCGGCGTCAACCATGCCGCAATTCTGAAGGCATTAACACAACGGGATGAAAAAAAATTATCAGAAGCGATTCGTCAAGATTTGATTGACGGCTCGGAACAACTTTGCGAGCAGCTACGCAAGCGCGCCTCTGATCAGATCACAACGAAAATTTAATCTCGTCCGCTCCAATGCACTAAACGAGATTCCAGCAGACGACATAAACGGTCCAGAACATAACCCAGCAAGGCCATTATCAATACGCCCACCAACACGACATTGGTCAGCATAAAATCGGCTGCGGTCAGCGCCATCCATGCAATACCATCGCTGGTTGCCACCATCTCGGCCCCCACCAGCATGGTCACGCCAATGCCAATTGACATTCGTATGCCGGTGAAAATACCCGGCAGACTGGCAGGAAGCAAAACCCTGCGAAAAATCACCGACTGTGAGGCCCCCAAAGATTGAGCCGCCTGAATTTTGCGCAAGCTGACCGATCTGACCGCCTGCATCGCACTGATTGTCATGAGCGGAAA
>NZ_JBQEAU010000004.1:36097-76225 GCF_052108595.1 Advenella sp. | reverse complement strand
CCTTCGACCCCTTGCACCCCATGCAAGTGCGCTACCAGGCTGCGCTACGCCCCGACAATTTTGATACTTAACTTAAGCAACATATGCTTGGCATGCCAATAAAAACACTCTTTGCATACGATCTAAGCTAAGTCGTGCATCATAGCATTGTGACGATTTTTTTTCAATTACCCACGTGTGCTTTGTTGAAAAATTCAGTAAGCGATTGATGCATTCCTGCGACATCCACCATGTGGCGGCCTTTGAAAACACCGCACCGTTCAGCGTTGCGGTTCTCGTCGTTCCGCTAAAGCCCACCCCTATGTCATGACGCTCGGTACACAGCTGGCGCATTCCTCCGCGTAACCGCAAATATTTCAGCTGACATCAAAACCCCTGCCCTGCTGATTTTTATGTTTACACTAATCGCGCAATCCTGGTTTGGGTTTGATTCGCGCTTGCAACATGGCGCGTCCAGGTCGCTTTATAAGGAGTATCAGTATGAACACACAATTTTCCATTCGCCACATTCAAGCCTTTCTGGCCACGTCAGCACTCGCCATGGGTCTGACCATCGCATGCGCCAACACCGCTTTCGCGCAGGTGCAGACACAAAGCTACGAGTCGATCCAATACGTTACGGGCGGCATCGGCAACGCCGAACAGAATGAAATGAAAAGTTCCGAAAAGGACTACAACCTGCATATGACGTTTTCGGCAGTCAAGGATCAAGCCTTCCTGTCTGACGTCGCCGTGCAGATTGTTGACAAGGAAAACAAGAAAGTATTTGATGCCGCAAACACCGGGCCTTATCTCAACGTAAAGTTGCCCGATGGCAAATATGAACTGACTGCCACATACAAAGGCGAAGCCCGCAAGCACGTATTTACGCTTGCCAAAGGCAAGGCCGAGAAGGCAGTGTTGCGCTGGCCAACTGAATAAGCGCTGCGGTTTTCGTTTTTTTAATTTTAAGGGTGAAGAGACTGTGGTTTCTTCACCCTTATCCGTATAATTGACGCTATTGTTTGTTTTCCTGGAAATGAAAAATAATGGCTGATCTTACCAAAATCACCTGCCTGGACGATCTGCAGCGCATTGCGCGGCGTAAAGTTCCAAAAATGTTTTACGACTATGCCGATTCCGGTGCGTGGACTGAAACCACGTATCGCGCCAATCAGGAAGATTTCCAGAAGATCAAGTTTCGTCAGCGTGTCGCGGTCAATATTGAAAACCGCAATTTGCGCAGCAAAATGCTGGGACAGGATGTCACCATGCCAGTGGCACTGGCGCCTACAGGCTCTACCGGTATGCAGCACCCCGATGGCGAAATTCTCGCTGCCCGTGCCGCAGAAAGATTTGGCGTGCCCTTTTGCCTGTCCACCATGAGCATTTGCTCCATTGAAGACATTGCCGCCCATACCTCTGCCCCCTTCTGGTTCCAGCAATACATCATGCGCGATCGGGATTTCAATGAGCGCCTGATCGACCGCGCCAAGGCTGCCAACTGCTCGGCGCTGGTAGTTACACTGGATCTGCAGGTGCTTGGCCAGCGCCACAAGGATATCAAAAACGGTCTTTCCGCTCCGCCTAAACCAACCATTCCGAATCTGCTCAACCTGGCGTTAAAACCAGAATGGGTATGGAAAATGTCCAGAACCCAGCGCCGCACCTTCGGCAATATTGTCGGGCATGCCAAGGGGGTGGACGATTTATCCTCGCTCTCTTCCTGGACCGCCGAGCAGTTTGATCCCAGCCTGAATTGGAATGATATCGAATGGATTAAAAATCGCTGGGGTGGCAAACTGGTTCTTAAGGGAATTCTGGACCCGGAAGATGCACGACTGGCAAAGGAAGCCGGTGCTGACGCCATCGTTGTATCAAACCACGGCGGCCGCCAGCTCGATGGCGCCCCATCAGCCATTTCCATGCTTCCCTCGATTATGCAAGCGATCGGCACTGACGGTCCGGAAGTCTGGCTGGACAGCGGTATACGTTCTGGTCAGGATGTACTTCGCGCGATTGCGCTGGGAGCCAAAGGCACCATGATCGGTCGTGCCTTTCTATATGCTTTGGGGGCCTATGGAGAAGAAGGCGTCACCAAGATCCTGCAGATTATCCGCAATGAACTGGATATCACACTTGGATTCTGCGGACAGACAGATATCAACAAAGTGACCGCCGATATCTTGTTGCCCCAGCAACGGTAATCTGCAAGCGCCCTGTTTGGCAATTATGTTGCCAAATAAAAAAAGCCGTGATTCACATAACGTTAATCACGGCTTTTTTTGTGCATGCAGTTATTGTAAATATAGCGGCTGGGGTCGCCTGGGCACTTTTGGTAGATTCATTGTTTAGACTGAATTGCTGCAACAGAGCAGTTTAACGGGACAGCTTAAACAGGACAATTTAAGCAAAAAAGCTTAAGCAGAAAAGGTTTAAACAGAACACCCCTGCAAGGCAGCATGGTCTACGCAGCGATCGCACTGCATCAATGCCTTTTTTGCCTGACAAGGAATCAGGGCGCGACCATCTGGTCGAATATTTTCATTACGCTGTTCAGTTCTGAGCGGATGTATTGCAGATCCTGCGGAGATAGACGAACGGCGGCATCCTGATCGTGCTTAGCATCGCGACCGTCGCTCAAGCGATTGCGCGCGCCACTGATGGTAAACCCCTGTTCATAGAGCAGATCACGAATTTTGCGAATAAGCAGCACTTCATGATGCTGATAGTAACGACGGTTACCCCGGCGTTTGACCGGATTCAGTTGTGTGAACTCCTGTTCCCAGTAACGCAGAACATGTGGCTTGACGCAGCACAGCTCGGATACTTCACCGATGGTGAAATATCGCTTTGCCGGAATCGGAGGCAACGCAGTGATGGAAGGTATTTCAGTCTGATTCATGCGCAGATTGTAAACCCAAACCGTCTTTTAAGGAACTACTTTAATCGACGAGCGTAAGATCAGGATTATACTCATCACCCTGCTCTACGATACCCTTGAGCTTCTGGCTTGCGTGGAAGGTGACTACTCGGCGAGCAGAGATGGGGATGACCTCGCCGGTCTTGGGATTGCGACCCGGCCTAGCGGGTTTGTCTCGCACCTGAAAGTTGCCAAAACCCGACAGCTTGACCGGGTCGCCCTTGGCGAGCGACTCCCGGATTTCCTCAAAAAAGGTATCCACGATATCCTTGGCTTCCCGTTTGTTCAATCCGACGCGCTCAAACAGCAATTCGGCCAATTCTGCCTTGGTTAAGGTATTGTTTTCTTCCAACATGCTCTTTCCCTTCCTGTTCTATCTTTTACGAACGCCGTGCTTTTGAACCAGCAATTCAAGCACTGCGTTCATGCACTGGTCTACACGTGTATCTTCCAAGGTCGCCGCCGGATCCTGCAACGTAAACCGCAAGGCCA
Source organism: Advenella sp. (assembly GCF_052108595.1). Classification (NCBI taxonomy): domain Bacteria; kingdom Pseudomonadati; phylum Pseudomonadota; class Betaproteobacteria; order Burkholderiales; family Alcaligenaceae; genus Advenella; species Advenella sp. The sequence continues at coordinate 72,831 of NZ_JBQEAU010000004.1, read as the reverse complement.
GACTGCGCTCCTGCTGCTCCGAATGAGGATCCTTCCAGACATCAAATAACGCAATATCCTTAATAATATCAAGGAATTGCCCATCTTGCTGATTATTCTCCAATGTGTCAAGCAAGTCCTGCAGTTTCAACGTTACAGGCGCCCATATGGCCAAGTCCCGAAATACTGCAGGCTGCCGGGCCACTTCCGTGTAATGCGCGAACTGCATGTGCTGCAGCGCGACAACATCCAGCTCAAATACCACGGGTGGATGAACCAATTCATTGTCCTGTACCCATTGCGGATGCAGCTCACCGACAAAACCGATCAGTTGGCCGTTGAGCAGGACATTCGCACTGCGTCCGGGATGCAGAGCCGGGTGGTTCACCGGCTCGAAACGCAAGTGGTGTGCCTGTTGGCTGCACAGGCGTTCAATATCGTTTTTGATATCAAAAAAATCGGTCTGGCGTACGGGCAAACCCCACTGCTCCGGTTCCGCCGGGCCCCATGCCGCGCCGGCCAGATGCAGCGGCTGGCGCACACCTGCCACGCTCAGATCGCCGTCGCTGACAGTACTGTCGCGAATAAAGATGCGCCCCAGCTCAAAGACTCGAACCCGATTCTGCTGCCGTTTTTGGTTATATTGAATATTGGCGACCAGGCCGCCAATCAGACCCGAGCGCATCACTTCCAGCTGACTGGCAATGGGGTTGAGCAATACGATCGGGTCGGTATTGCCCATGTAATTGCTTTCCCAGTCTTTCTGCACGAAACTGAAATTGACCACCTCCTGGTAGTCCAGCGCGGCCATGAGATGGCGCAACTGGTGCTGGGAGCGACGCGTTTCGTTCGTGGGCAGCATCGTGGCCGACGTCTTAGGCGGATTGCTCGGAATATGCTCAAATCCGTAAATGCGGGCAACCTCTTCGATCAGGTCTTCCTCTATTTCCAGATCAAAACGAAATGATGGCGGGACAACGGAAAATACGCCGTCTTGTTCTGTGAATTGAAAATTAAGTTTGGTAAAAACGCCGCGCACGTGCGCATCGGTCACCGGAATACCCAGCACCTTGCGGCAACGGGCAAGACGCATAGCCACGGTGGGCCGGGCCGGCAGCGCAATGCTTTGATCACTGACCGGGCCGGCCTGGCCACCGCAGATTTCGAGAATCAGGCTGGAAATATATTCAATGTGCTCAACGATATTCTGGAAATCCACACCGCGTTCAAAGCGGTGGCTGGCTTCGGAACTGAATTTGTAGCGGCGCGCGCGCCCGGCAATGGCATCTGGAAACCAAAAGGCGGCTTCCAGATAAATATCGGTTGTGTCCAGGGATACAGCGGTGGCGCCGCCGCCCATGATGCCAGCCAGGCTTTCGATCGTCTCGCCAGCGGTAATTACGCCCACATCGGGAGCCAGTTGCACCGTCTGATCGTTCAGCAACGTCAGGCTTTCCCCTTCTTTTGCCCAGCGCACGGTAAGCCCGCCATTGATCTTGGCCAGATCAAACACATGGGTGGGTCGGCCCAGCTCCAGCATGACGTAATTGGAAATATCCACCAATGCTGAGACTGAACGCTGGCCAGCGCGTTCCAGCCGGCTTTTCATCCAGTCGGGCGTGGCTGCCCTGGCATTGACGTCGTGAATGATCCGGCCCGCAAAGCGACCGCACAGATCCGGAGCCTGGACCGTGACCGGCAGTGTATCCTGATGCGTGACGGCTACCGGCTTGCAGATCGGCTCGGTCAGCGGCGCTCCGGTCAACGCACACACTTCACGCGCCACACCCAGAATCGACAGGCAATCGGCACGATTGGGCGTCAGTTTTATTTCGAAAATGGTATCGTTCAGGTCCAGTGCGCTGCGGATATCCTGCCCGACTTTTGCGTTGACATCCAGTTCCAGCAATCCGCCATGATCCTGGGACAGACCCAGTTCACGCGCAGAACACAGCATGCCGAACGAATCTTCACCGCGCATGCGCGCCTTGCTGATCTTGAAGTCCCCGGGAAGGACTGCGCCAATTCGTGCCAGCGGCACCTTCAGGCCCTCGGCAGCGTTCGGTGCGCCACAAACAATCTGCAACGGCTCGCCCGAGCCATCATCTACGGTACAGATGCGCAGTTTGTCAGCATTGGGGTGGGCGCGCACAGCCGTGATGTGGGCCACTACTATCCCCGAAAATGGCGGCGCGACGGGCGCGGTCCCTTCGATCTCCAGACCCGCCATGGTCAGCATGTGAGCCAGCTCGTCGGTGGAAATTGATGGGTTAACGAAGGATCTTAACCAGGATTCAGGAAATAACATGATGTCTTTTTCTAGGTTTAAATAGGGAGTTAAAGCGTGAAAATCAGCGATTGAACTGACGCAGGAAACGCAGGTCTCCCTCGTAGAACTGCCTCAGATCGTTCACGCCATAGCGCAACATAGTCAGACGCTCAATGCCAGATCCGAACGCGAATCCGATGTATTTTTCGGGATCCAATCCGAAATTGCGTACAACCTCAGGATGCACCTGGCCTGAACCGGAAATTTCCAGCCAGCGCCCCTGGTTGGGACCGGAGGTGAACATCATGTCGATTTCGGCAGACGGCTCGGTGAACGGGAAAAAAGAAGGGCGAAACCGTACGCTCAGGTCGTCGGTTTCAAAAAAAGCTTTCAGAAAATTCGTATACACCCCTTTCAGATCGGCAAAAGAGATGTCTTCTGCGATCCACAGGCCCTCGACCTGATGGAACATGGGGGAATGCGTCGCGTCGCTGTCCACGCGATAAGTACGGCCGGGCGCAATCACTTTGATTGGCGGCTTGTGCATGCGAGCGTAACGCACCTGCATGGGGCTGGTGTGGGTGCGTAGCAGAAAAGGCAGGCCCCCGGCATCGTTCATATCCACGTAGAAAGTGTCCTGCATGGAGCGTGCAGGATGATTCTCGGGATTATTCAAGGCGGTAAAGTTGGTCCAGTCGTTTTCGATTTCAGGGCCGTCGGCCACATCGAAACCGATGCTGTGGAAAATTTCTTCGATACGCTGCCACGACTGGATTACCGGATGGACGCCACCCATGGAACGGCCTCTGCCCGGCAACGTGACGTCAATGGTTTCCGCGGCAAGGCGCTGGTTCAATTGATCACGCGCAAACTGCTCGCGACGCGCGTTGAGCAACGATTCGATTTGCTGCTTGACCCGGTTGATGCGGGCGCCTTCGGCTTTCTTCTGATCAGGTGGCAGCTGTGCCAGCCCTTTCATGAAACCGGTTATGACCCCGTTTTTCCCAAGAAATTTTGCCTTTTCGTTTTCAAGCGAAGCCGAATCGATTGCATGCTCGAATTTGTCTTTGGCCTGAAGAATCAGATCGTCCAGCGATTGCGTCATGAAATTACCATTCTTGAAATAACAAACGGGACCCGAAACGAGCCCCGTTTGTATACAGCACAAATTTAAATCGTCAGTGGATCAGGCGCCCAGGGCAGATTTGGCCTGTTGGACAACGGCGGCAAAACCAGCCTTGTCGTGGACAGCCATATCGGCCAGAACCTTGCGGTCCAGTTCAATGGCGGCCTTTTTCAGTCCGGCGATAAATACACTGTAGGTCATGCCGTTTTCACGGACCGCCGCGTTGATACGGGTAATCCAGAGAGCACGGAATGTACGTTTCTTATTGCGACGGTCACGATATGCATACTGACCAGCACGCATAACTGCCTGTTTGGCAATACGGAATACATTGCCGCGGCGGCCACGATAGCCTTTAGCTGCAGCAATAACTTTTTTGTGACGAGCACGTGCGGTAACACCGCGTTTTACGCGAGGCATAGTTTAACTCCTATCAAGCAAAAGGCAACATGGCTTTTATGGAAGCCACGTCAGATTTATGAACAGCTGTCGTGCCGCGCAATTGACGTTTGTTTTTCGTGGTTTTCTTTGTCAGAATGTGGCGTTTGAAAGCCTGACCACGCTTGATAGAACCGCTACCGCGTACGATAAAGCGCTTGGAAGCACCTTTCTTGGTTTTCATTTTGGGCATAACTGATACCTGCAAATGTGGATAAAAGGTGCCTAATAACCGTTTATTAAGACTTTGCTAACCCGTATCCGTTTTTCCCGTCATCATCCGCTCGAACTCCCCGGCCAACTGTTATTTTTACTGGTTACCCAGAAAACAATTATCCGTGGCGCCTACGGCCTGCGGGAAACCATTGATTATACGATGGTTTTTCTCCAACAGCCAGCAATTAAGTGGGATAAACCTGAGAGAATTCGTTGAATCGGCAATAAATGTGGTCATCAGGCGACGGATTGTCAATGAAGACGTCCATAACTTGCCCGTTTACCGGGTCCCCTATCTGGCCGTTAATGGGTCAATTGCTGGCGAAAGGACATGGCTTCGGTCAGATCGGCTGCGCGAATCGGCCCGACCCCTGCCATATCGGCGATTGTGCGGGCCACGCGCAACACCCGGTGCACAGCTCTGGCTGACCATCCCCAATACCTCCCGGCGCTGGCCAGCAATTGCGTCGCCTCTGGGTCTGTACGGCAGACCTGATCCATCAGATCCGGTGTCAGCCGTGCGTTCAAGCGCCCCTGGCGCTGCAACTGTCTTTCACGGCAGCGCACCACCCGCTGCCGTACGATCCTGGAAGCTTCGGATGGCGGCAACTGCTGCCATCCCTGCACCGGCGGCGTCAACTGTAACAGCATATCCATGCGATCCAGAAACGGCCCCGACAAGCGGGCGCGATAGCGCTCGATTTGCTCGGGCGTGCAACGACAGGATCGGTGTGCACTGCCCAGATAGCCGCAAGGACACGGATTCATGGCGGCAACCAGCTGGAAACGACACGGATAGCTCACCGAGCGATTGGCGCGGGCGATATGGATTTCTCCGGTTTCCATGGGCTCGCGCAAGGCTTCCAGTACATGTCGCTGAAATTCGGGCAACTCATCCAGAAACAGGACGCCATGATGGGCCAGGCTGATCTGGCCAGGCCGTGGATTGACCCCGCCACCGATTAACGCCGCCGCAGAACTGGAGTGATGCGGTGCACGCATCGGTACTTTCCGGGAAAACCGGGGGGTACGCTGCTGCAGGCTGTGAATCGCTGCCACTTCTATGGCTGCATTTTCATCCAGTGGAGGCAATATTCCAGGCAAACGCTGCGCCAGCATGCTTTTGCCGATACCGGGCGGCCCCGACATCAGCAAGCCATGGCTGCCGCTGGCAGCCACCTCCAGCGCACGACAGGCCACCTGCTGCCCACGTACATCGGATAAACAAAGGGTTGGCGTCTCATTGCTGCCCTGTCCTGTTAGGCTCTCCGGACATGCCCGGTCTGCCGCCGTAACCGGCGCCAGCGCTGCCGTTTCATCCAGGTGGCCTGCCACCTCCCGTAGCGTGCGGGCACCAATGACAGTCAGGCCGGGCACGGCGGCGGCCAATCGGGCATTCTCGACAGGCAAAATAAGGGTGGGACGACCCGCAGTCATTTCGGCCCTATTGACCCCACCGGCCTTCGCTGTGGCAAGCGCAATAACCAGTGGGGCAGCAACAGGAACCAGTGCGCCGGTGAGCGAGAGCTCACCCGCAAAGACGATACCGGGCAGCACCTGCTGTGCCATTTTGTCGGATAAGTCCAGTTGCCCCGAAGCCAGCAGCACGCCCAGCGCAATCGGCAGATCGAATCTGCCGGACTCTTTCGGAATATCGGCCGGAGCAAGATTTGCCGTTAATCGTCCGGCCGGGAAGGCATAGCCGCTACTCAAAATAGCCGAACGCACCCGCTCCCTGCTCTCTCGGACGCCGGCATCAGGCAAGCCAACGATGGTAAAGGACGGCAATCCCTGGGCGAGATGCACTTCAACAAACACTTCTGGCGCGTGCATACCGCAAAGCGCCCTGCTGGCCAACACCGCTAAGCTCATCTGATTCTCCTGAATGCACCGACACATTCTGGCAGAAACCTGGCGAGGCCGCCGTAATCGCAGGACAGATTGATCAATGGTGAGAACCGACAGCCCCGAGATAGGCGCTATGGACAGCGTGCACTACCTGGCAGTCAAGCGAACCCGGCCACCATGACCAACACCAGCAGACCCGGTATCTACGGCCTCGTACATGCGGCCACAAATGCGGCCTCATATGAGGCCTCATACCACCCGACGGATGACCTGACAGATGATCTGATGATACCCGGGCCAGCATGAAGCGCTGGCCGCCTTTGTCGTGGGCAGCACCCTGGAGCGCTGCAATTTACTTTGTGGGTTTAGTCGACAACCGGGCCGGTATGGGCGCTTGTGGAAGACGGTGTTGTAATGCCTGCCTTGTCCTCCAGCAGACGAACCCGGGACTCCAGTTCGAACAGACGTTCGCGCAATTTTGCCGACAAGGCAACCTGCACATCAAATTCTTCTCGAGTAACCAGATCCAGCCGGGAAAATCCCTGGGCCATGAATGCCTTCACATTCTTTTCTATATCTGCCGCCGGGCTGTTCTTGATCAATTCCTGAATATTCTTCTGAAAATCTTCAAATAACTGATTCGATTTCATGATTGTGATTCCTGTATGCATACGGGCACCAGTGCCGCGTTCTGTTCTTCATATTGTACACATTTGCCATTGCAAACTTTGTACTGCACAGACTGAAAGCGACGTTCTACGTCCAATACACAACACAGTACGATAAAGCACAGCGCGGCGCATCGCGACAAGACATGGCCACAGTACAGTACCCAGCATAGCCCAGGCCGACGGGTGCAGACGGGCACGCTCAGGCTACGCACCCGCCACGCTTTAGCACCATCCGCACAACACATCCGCGCATGGTCCGCCCCAAAGCATCAACCCGCCTTTCGGCGGGTTGATGTAAGCAATGACTTATTGTGGTTTTGACTCAGTGTCCGGTTCGGTCGGCGCAGCAGGTGCACTCTCGGCTGGTGCAGTTTCAGTTGGCGTGGTCGTAGACGCGTCGCCCGCCGGTTGGGTAGCTCCGGATGTTTTCTCTTTTACCGCTTCCATGGCATCAGAGGCCGCCTGTTTGGCTGACTCCGCAGCTTCTTTGGCAGATTCCATAGCCGTGTCGGCATAATCCTTGGCTGCATCAGCAGCGTTTGAACCAGCCTCTTTGGCCGACTCAAGGGCGCTGCTGGCCGCTTCCTTGGCAGATTCCATCGCGTTGCCGGAGGCTTCGCCCGCTTTATCTGCTGCGTCCTGGGTGGCATCGGCAGCTTGGTTGGCAGACTCCGAGGCGGCTTCAGTTGCTTTATCGGCTGCAATCTTCGCTTCTTCGGCTGCCTTGTCTGCCGCCTGCTTGGCCTGATCCACGGCCGAGTCGGTTGCAGCAGGGGCCTGCGTGGTCTGGTCAGTGTCAGAACTATTATCACAACCAGCAATAAAAGCAGCGGCGGACAACATGGCTACAAGACTGAGTTTGGATACGTTCTTCAAGGCTTCACCTCTTTAATTGAAAATAGAATTTGTTTCACGATTTTACTGTAATTTCACGACCCGCATAAGCTGAATGTCTTCTGAATTGTCGCTAATCATTCCTCTTGGTTACAAATCATGCACTAAGACAATGAATGGCAGCACCGACCCAGGCGCATTTTGCAAGCTAAGCAAACAACACCGCGCTTAACGCACCAATATCGAGCACACGCTTATGGCCACACGCATTTATGCATCATTAGCGTGCCCCAACATGCGCCTGCACGGCAGCGAAAACTGGCACAACTATTGCTTTTAAGAGGCCATGGACAATCGGTCCTTAAAGACAAATGTTATTTCTGGGAGAACATTGTGAAACTGATCACAGCCATTATCAAGCCATTCAAACTGGATGAGGTCCGTGCTGGCCTGGCCGAAATCGGAATTCAGGGGCTGACGATTACAGAAGTCAAGGGTTTTGGCCGGCAGAAGGGTCATACAGAACTATACCGTGGCGCAGAGTATGTCGTGGACTTCCTGCCCAAAATAAAGCTGGAGACAGCCGTCGCCGACGAGCAGGTGGAACAGGCAATTGAAACCATCTGCCAGTCAGGCACCACCGGCAAAATCGGTGACGGAAAAATTTTCGTGACTGACCTGGAACAAGTCATCCGGATTCGCACCGGCGAAACCGGCAATGCGGCGCTGTAAGCCCGTCGCTCCCTATCACCTGTATTGAAAGGAAATTGAAAATGCAAAGCGCCGATTTAGTCTGGGTAAGCGTGTCCACCATTCTCGTGCTGTTTATGGTTGTTCCCGGTCTTGCCATGTTTTACGGTGGCCTGGTTCGCAGCAAGAACATTCTCTCGCTGATGAGCCAGGTCCTGGTTACCTTCGCCCTGGTCACGATTCTGTGGTTTGCCTATGGCTACTCCCTTGCCTTTTCAGGTGGGAACGCGCTCTTTGGCGACCTGTCCAAGGCCTTCCTGTCCGGCGTGATTGATCTGCCCGCAGACTCCTATGCACTGGCGGGCACCATTCCCGAACTAACGTTCGTTGCCTTCCAGGCCACCTTCGCCGGCATCACCTGCGCCCTGATCGTGGGCGGCTTTGCCGAACGCATCAAGTTCTCCGCCGTGCTTATTTTCATGGCAATATGGTTCACATTTTCCTACATCCCTGTGGCCCATATGATCTGGGCCGAGAAAGGCCTGCTATTTGGCGATGCGCTGGATTTTGCCGGTGGTACCGTAGTTCATATCAACGCCGGTGTGGCCGCGCTCGTGGCCGCCTATGTCGTGGGACCACGTATCGGTTATGGCAAGGAAGCCATGCAGCCACATAACCTGCCCATGACCATGATCGGTGCAGCGATGCTGTGGGTGGGTTGGTTCGGCTTCAACGGTGGCTCATCACTGGCCGCCAACAACCAGGCAGCGCTGGCGGTGTTCAATACACTGCTTGCCACGGCTGCTGCCATCGTCGTGTGGGTCCTGGTCGAGTGGAAATTCAAGGGCCAGCCGTCCCTGCTGGGCGGCGCCTCTGGTGCCGTAGCCGGCCTGGTGGGCGTAACGCCTGCCGCCGGTCTGGTGGATCCCATGGGCGCGCTGATTATCGGCGCCGTCACCAGCTTGTTCTGCGTCTGGGGCGTAAATGGCTTAAAACGCTTGCTTAAGGCCGATGACTCGCTAGACGTATTTGGCATACATGGCGTAGGTGGTATTGTCGGCGGCATCTTGACTGGGCTGTTCAACGCCAAAGCAATGGGTGGTCCGGGCCTGGATTCTGCAGGCATGATTCCCGGACAGCTGTTCAATCAGATTGAAGGCATCGTAATTGCAATCGTCTGGAGTGCCGTTGTAAGCTTCATTGCCCTTAAGATAGCAAGTCTGGTCACCGGCGGATTGCGTGTGGACAAAGACGAAGAACGCCAGGGCCTGGACATCAGCTCTCACGGCGAACAGGGTTATCACAATTGAATTGAGGCTGTAACAGGACAGCACTAATTTCCAGAGGCGCCTGAAATCCTCACCCGGGAAGCCAGCAAAGCCAGACGGCTTTGCTGGCTTCCCAACAGCGCAGTTCTGGCCATGGCAATGGCAATGTGTGAAAAACCAATGGCTGCAATATGAAAAAAAGGACACAATGGTGTCCTTTTTCTTTTCCAGGGCGGAGCCTCGAGCGCTACCAGAATGCCCTATCTGAGTAGAGCCATCTAAGTGGGGACTATCTGATTGGGGACACGCTGGATGACATTGCCGGGCCGCTGGACCTGCTCATGCCCGGCTCCGACAAAGCTCAGTTGAGCTTGCAGCAAGCAAGAAAAGATACACGAACTAGATTAGATACCCAGATTAATCAAATACCCAGGCTGTTCAAATCAATAGATTCGGCACGATTGAGCGCAGTGGCAATCTTGGTACGCAAGGCATTGGTGTGCGAAGTCCTGACCAATTTTTTGACGTCCAACAATTGCTGCGGATGCATGGAGAATTCGTTCAGACCGAGCCCGAGTAGAAGTTTGGTGTAGCGGGCATCACCTGCCATTTCTCCGCATATGGCCACGCTCTTGCCAACGCGCTCGCCCGCCTGGATAGTATGTGAAATCAGCCGCAGCACTGCCGGATGCAAAGGATCGTACAGGTCGGACACCTCATTGTCGACCCGGTCGATAGCCAGGGTGTATTGAATCAAATCGTTGGTGCCGATGGAAACAAAGTCCAGCGATTTAAGAAAAGGTTCGATGGCGATGGCAATGGCCGGAATTTCGACCATGGCGCCCAGTTCGATATTGTCGCTATATTGCATGCCGACGGCGTCCAGCTCTTTTTTTGCCAACTCGATGGCGTCACGCACCGCGTGCAGCTCATGCATATGCGAGAGCATTGGAATCAGAATTCTGAGTCGGCCATGTACCGACGCGCGCAACAGCGCGCGCAGCTGGGTCATAAAAAGGTCTGGACGCGACAGGCAATAGCGTACCGCACGCAAGCCCAGCGCCGGATTAACTGCGACCGTCGCTTCGCCATCCAGGGTTTTATCCGACCCCAGATCCAGGGTGCGGATCGTCACCGGTTTGTCAGGCATGGCACGCAATACATGCGCATAGGCCTCGAACTGCTCTTCCTCAGTTGGTAGTATTTTCCTGCCCATAAACAAAAATTCGCTGCGAAACAGCCCGATGCCATCGGCGCCCATATCCAGCGCTTGAGACACCTCATGGGGCAATTCGATATTGGCTTCCAGGCGAATGCGTTTGCCATCCAGCGTGATGGCGGGTTCATCCTTGGACAGAATCAACTCTGCCCGTTCCTGAATAAAGGCTTGCTGCTTGCGCTGATAGAAGTCCAGGATCTCTGAGGTGGGATTGACATACACCAGCCCGTTTTCGCCATCGACAATCAGCATATCCCGATCGTGTACCAGACTACGGACATTTCCCAAGCCCACCACGGCAGGCACGTTCATACTGCGCGCTACGATGGCCGTGTGCGATGTAGGGCCGCCAAGATCAGTCACAAAAGCAGCAAAGCGTCCGCCGCGCAGCTTAAGCATGTCTCCCGGCGAAATATCATGAGCCACCACAATGAGCGAATTGATGTCCATCTCGTTGGACATATCGGGCAGCATCAATTCACCCGAACCGGCCAGGATACGGATGACCCGTTCAATTACCTGATGAATATCGGCAACCCGCTCACGGATATAGTCATCATCCATGACCGCAAATTGCTCGGCCACCATCTGACCTTGGGTGCTCAAGGCCCATTCGGCATTATATTGACGGGATGCAATCAACGCTTTGGTTTGCCCGGCCAGCTCCGGATCGGACACCAGTAAGCTGTGAACGGTGAGCAGCGGAACCAGTTCTTTTGGCGCATCTGCCGGCAACGTATCTATGGTGTGCTGCAGCATGTCATAGACAATTTTCAACGCATGATCCAGCCTGGCGCATTCAGCCGGCACATCTTCAGATGCAATACGGTAGTGACTCACCTCAAGCGTGGCTGCACCCATCACGACCGCGCGACCAATGGCAAAACCGCGCACAACACCTTTTCCCTGCAGGGTAAAAACAGTACTTTGTCTTGTCGGTGTGTGCTCGGTATGTGTCATCGTGTATGGTCTTGTCCCTTGCACTTTTTACGTGCCTGTTCTCAGATGCAACTGTCGCTCATTGCCAGAATGGCCAATGGGCTGTCGTTATTCGGGTTCGCCAAATTTATTTTCAAACAGCGCCTGAATCTGGACGAGCGCCAGATCGGCGTCATCGCCTTCGGCTTCAATATTGACCGTGATGCCCTTGCCGGCAGCCAGCATCATGACCCCCATGATGCTTTTGGCATTAACCCGCTGGGAGGCCCTGGTGATAAAGATTTCGCTTTTGAACTTGCTGGCCAGTTGGGTAAGCTTGGCGGCAGCGCGGGCATGCAGCCCTAATTTATTACTTATTACTATATCAACTGAAGGCATATGAGCGCGGTCTTTATATCAGAAAGGTTAATCGTTAGGAGCCAGGTCGACACATTTCATGCCTTTCTTGCCCCCCTCAAAAATGGATTGACATAATTCGTCCATCGGCTGATCCCGATATCGAACCGCATTGAGCAACATACAGGCGTTGGTGCCGGAAAGAATATGGGCTTTGACGCCGGCATCCTGCAACTGGCGCACTACACGGGCGCCAATATTTGCCGGTGTTGCGCCGCCTAGATCCGATAAGATCAGCACCTGCTGGTCCGGACCGAGCATCGCCTTCAATTGCGCGATCAGTTCCTGCGCCTTGGATTCCGGATCGACATCAGGCTCGATGTCGAAGAAAACGTAATTATCAATTTGTCCCAAGACATGCTGAGCACATTCGGACAGGGCCGAGGCCAGAGGCGTATGCGCTATAAGAGCAAGGGTGGTCATTTTTTGTACCTTCAGACTGCAGCAGCTTTCTCAAGCGCAGCAGCAAAATGGTCAGCAACATCAAAATCAGTCTGCTCTGTAATTTCCACAAAGCAGGTCGGGCTGGTCACGTTGATTTCGGTGACATAGTCACCAATCACATCAAGACCGACCAGCAGCAGCCCGCGTTCCCGCAGTATAGGGCCAATTCGGTTTGCAATGGCAAGATCGTGCTCGGACAGCTTGCGGGCAACGCCGCGCCCGCCAGCTGCCAGATTGCCACGGGTTTCACCAGCCAGTGGTATCCGCGCCAGCGCGTAAGGCACGGGCTGGCCGTCAATCAGCAGAATGCGCTTATCGCCCTGCACGATTTCGGGAATATACTTTTGCGCCATGATTGTTTGCGTCTGGTCCACCGTCAGGGTTTCCAGAATGGCGTTGACATTGGGGTCGCCGTCCATGATTCGGAAAATACCCGTGCCACCCATACCATCCAGCGGCTTGACGATAATATCGCCATGCAGTGCATGAAACGCCTTCAGGCGCGACATGGTGCTGGTAATAAGCGTGGGCGCCGTAAATTCGGAGAACTCCGTAATCGCCAGTTTTTCAGGGTGATTACGTATGGCGCTGCCCGAATTGAATACCCGTGCCCCCTGCTTTTGCGCGGTCTCCAGCAAATGCGTCGAATACAGGTACTCCATGTCGAACGGCGGGTCCTTGCGCATGAGTACCGCATCGAAGTGACCGACCTCGGTTTCAGCCGCATTCTCTGGCTGCGTCCACCAGCTATGGGCGTGCAAATCCGCCGTCATATCCAGCTGTATCGGCTGCGCACGTACTTTTACCCGACCCTGTTCGACATACAAATCAGACTGAAGCGCAATGCTGATGACATGGCCACGCTTGTGCAGGGCTCGCATCATCGCCACAGAACTGTCCTTGTATGCCTTCAGCGAAGGCAGCGGATCAATGATAAAAAGTACATGCATCTAATTTACATCCCACATTGACGACGGAAGCGTGTTGGCAGTCCGTGTTTATTTATCGTCGGCCTTGCCGGCGGGTACAGCCTTGCGCTTAGGCGCCAGAACCATGACCATCTGACGGCCTTCCAGCTTGGGCATGGCTTCAACCTGCACCAGCTCTGCCATATCGTCACGAACCCGTTCAAGAACACGCATACCCAGTTCCTGATGAGCCATTTCACGGCCACGGAACCGCAGGGTAACCTTGGCCTTGTCACCGTCTTCAATAAAGCGCTTCAGGTTGCGCAGCTTGACCTGATAGTCGCCTTCATCGGTCGCCGGGCGGAATTTGACTTCCTTGACTTGAATAATTTTCTGCTTGGCCTTGGCTTCCTGCTGTCGCTTTTGTTCCTGATACTTGAACTTGCCGTAATCCATGATGCGGCATACGGGCGGTTCTGCGTTTGGCGCGATTTCAACTAAATCGATGCCTTCCTGCTCAGCCAGACGCAAGGCTTCTGCTGTTTTGACAATACCCAGTTGTTCGCCGTCTACGCCGATCAGTCGGACTTCCGGAATACGGATTTCGGCGTTGATACGATTGGTTTTTTCGGTTGCGATGTTAAGATCTCCTGAAATTAATAAACTACGCCGAAACGTCCTGACGTGTTGCAACGTCATGACGTAGGCGTTCTATAAATGCTTCTACAGACATGGTTCCCAGGTCCAGATTGCCGCGGGCACGAACTGCGACAGCGCCGCTGTCCCGTTCTTTTTCGCCAACAACCAGAATGTAAGGAACCTTCTGCATACTGTTTTCCCTGATTTTACGGGTGATTTTTTCCCCGCGCAAATCAGATGAAGCGCGAAAACCGTGTTTTTTCAACTCTGTGACCACCTGGGTGGCGTAATCGGAGAACGATTCGGATATGGTGCAAACCACAACCTGCTCGGGGGCCAGCCAGGGTGGCATGGCACCGGCATGGTTCTCGATGAGCATACCAATGAAGCGTTCGAGCGAGCCCAGAATCGCACGATGCAACATGACCGGGGTCTTGCGCTGATCGTGGGCATCGACATATTCCGCGCCAAGCCGCACAGGCATTGAGAAGTCTACCTGGATCGTGCCGCATTGCCAGTGGCGGCCGATCGCGTCCTTAAGCGTATATTCGACTTTGGGACCGTAAAATGCGCCCTCTCCCGGCGATATTTCAAACTCGCATCCAGAGCTGCGCAGGCTCTCCATCAAGGCATGCTCGGCCTTATCCCAAACTGCATCCTCGCCGATACGTTTTTCGGGTCGGGTAGCCACTTTGTACAGGACTTCGGTAAAGCCGAAATCCTTGTAGACTTTCTGCAATAGTGTTGTGAATTGGGCACACTCTGCCAGCAATTGGTCTTCCGTACAGAAAATATGTCCATCATCCTGCGTGAAACCACGCACCCGCATCATGCCGTGCAATGAACCGGAGGGCTCATTACGATGGCATTGACCGAACTCACCATAGCGAATAGGCAATTCCCTATAGGAATGCAACGCGGCATTATAAATTTGCACATGTCCGGGGCAGTTCATGGGCTTGAGCCCATAAACACGGCTCTCGGACTCGGTGGTGAACATGTTCTCTTTGTAATTGTCCCAATGCCCGGTTTTTTTCCACAGACTCAGATCGAGAATTTGCGGCGCCTTCACTTCCTGGTAGCCGTTATCGCGGTAGACGTCACGCATGTATTGCTCAACTTGTTGCCAAATCTGCCAGCCCTTGGGATGCCAGAAAATCAGCCCCGGCGCTTCATCCTGGAAATGAAACAGGTCCAGTTCACGGCCCAGCCTGCGGTGGTCGCGTTTTTCGGCTTCCTCAAGCATCGTCAAATAAGCGACCTGCTCTTCCTTGGTGGCCCAGGCCGTACCATAGACGCGCTGCAGCATTTCGTTCTTGCTGTCGCCACGCCAGTAGGCACCTGCCACTTTCATTAGCTTGAACACCTTGAGCTTGCCAGTAGAAGGCACGTGCGGACCACGACACAGGTCGATGAAATCGCCTTCCCGATACAGGGATATTTTCTGATCCTGCGGAATGGAAGCGATGATTTCGGCTTTATAGGCTTCGCCCTGCCCCTTGAAAAATGCCACGGCATCATCGCGCGACCATTCTTCACGAACTACTTTTTCGTCCTTTCGGGCCAGCTCAGCCATCTTTTTCTCGATCAATTCAAGATCTTCGGGCGTGAACGGGCGTTTGTAGGCAAAGTCGTAATAAAAACCATTGTCGATAACAGGGCCAATGGTGACTTGCGCATCGGGGAACAGGGATTTGACCGCATAGGCCAGTAGGTGAGCGGTGGAATGACGAATAATATCCACACCGTCAGGGTCTTTCGCAGTCACAATGGCTAGATCGGCGTCCCTGTCAATGACAAATGACGTATCCACCAGTTGCGGCTGGCTCCCATTGATTGCTACCTTACCAGCCAGCGCCGCCTTACCCAGGCTGGGCGCGATGGTCGTCGCAATCTCCCCCACCTGGACAGGTTGGGAAAACTCACGCTTGGAACCATCGGGTAAAGTAATTTGAAACATGCTGTTGCCTTGAATTGAATAAAAAAACGCGACTTCACAAGTCGCGTTCGCTGTTCTTTTGAAAAATACGTTTGGCAAGAATCACGAGCGCGCTGGTAGACCGATACACGTATCGGTAGTGGTCAGGCTCTGGGTTCGTGAAGCTTCGGACATCATCAAAACAGTCTCACCATTGCGTAAAATACCCCGTGATTTTACACCAGCCCCGGGCCCATAGCCAATAAATGGCTGCAATTTGTAAAAAATCAAGGGGTGCAGCTCAGCAAAAAAGCACAGCGATCCCCCGATTGGCATGCCCATTAACCTGCCGATTGTCGCGGGTTGTCCTAAAAAGACCTGTTGCAGTATATTAATGCTCATTATTTTTAGCCCGGGCTATGCTAGGCTTATGACCAAAATTTCACTACACGGAGCTAATATGCCTCAATTACGCCTGCTGCGCAACGCGCTTGCTTTGCTTGCCCTCACGCTGCTCACCGCCTGCGCCGCGATGGGCGGCAATGACCGCAGCGGACTGCAAATAAGCCAGGATCCGCGAGGCGTCGCCATCGCCTCAAAAGACAGCAACCTGTTCTTGCCGGGCTCGGCCACCCTGCAACCGGACTCGGGGCCTTTTTTTGACCGGGTCAACCAGTTGCTGCGCGACCATCCGGAACGCAAAGCCCTGGTAGACAGCGTATCGGACAATACCGGCTCGGCTGAATACAACCAGGAACTGCAGGAAGTGCGTGCCCTGTCCATCATGAAGGCCCTGACCAGCCGCGGTGTTGATCGCTCGCGTCTGGCCTATGTTACGGGATCCTCGGCTACATCAACACCCGGCACCATGCAACCGGTCGATACAGCAGCCCAACAGTCAAAGATCATCATTCTTGGGGCCAGCACGGCAGACATGAACGTCAATACCATAGAACAGTTCTTCGACGGGATTTCCAATTTGGGTAAAAGCCTGTTCAATTGATTCGCACCTGTGCCAGCCAAGATATACTTATACTGTAGCCGCAAGCTGACGGTCACCAAATTGGACCGGCAGGCATCCTGCCCGGCCTGAAACTGATAACGCCAAACTTATGTCAAAGTCTTTTATCTACAATCTGATCCTGACCATTGTCGCGATCGTCGTGTTCATCTTCATTGGTGCCTCCGTATACGATGCATTCACGCGCACTCCGGTCAATCGCACTGCAGATGATGGCGGCGCCAGCAGTGTGAGCGGCCAGATTGAAGCAGCAACGCCCGATGCGACCCAGCCTGAGCAATCCACAGCGGCCAGCGATGCCCCGCCCGTAGAGCAGCAGCAGGCAGAGGCTGCCTACGACCTGACCAATGAACCAGCCAGCACCAATGCTGCGCAGGGTAGCGCAAATTCAGCCCGCGCTTCTGGCAGTGAACCCGCCGCAACCGGCACACCGCGGGAGGCTGCACCCGCTCCAACACCAACACCTGCGCCAGCCAGCCCAAGGCCCGAGACGAGCACCAGTACGGCACGCAGCAGTACCAATCAGCAGAATGCGCCAGCCAGTTCGCCCAGCCCAGCCAAACCGGCAACACGCAGCAATCCGGATCTGCGAGCAGTCATTCCGCCGGTGCCCACAGCACCGCCACGGGCAGAAGGCGTGCCGCCGCCAAATACAACAAGTCAGGATATGTACAACGCCACGAATTCGGGCCTGGACAATGGCAATGTTTCCGATAGCTTCCCTGCCCCGGTATCGAACTTTCCTGCGCCGGTGGCCCCTGGGGCCACTGACAACGCACCTGGCGTCAACAACGACGAACAGCGGCGTCTACAGGAGCTGCGTAACCAGAAACAGCAGTTACGCAGAGATCTCGGTTTCTGATTGCCTATCGGGCGCCTGCCAGGCGTCACGGCTGCCTGGCGATTGATCCCGACAATCGCAGATCCTGCCCGCTCCGCCCACACTGTAAACAGCAAAAAACAAACCCCGATGTAAGTAATTACACCGGGGTTTTTGTCTTGTGACGCCGCTCCTGAGCTGATATGCCAACTCAGCCAGGTAACGGTGTTATCAGTGCTTCACCGATTTGACATTATCTACTGGTGGCTTGGCTGCAGAAACCGCAGCCTCCTCTGCCAGTTTGGCAATTTCCGCCTCGGACAATGGCGTGAGCGGCCTCTCTAGTGCTACTTCCAGTACGCGGTCAATCCATTTTACCGGGATGATTTCCAGATGGTTTTTCACGTTATCCGGAATCTCTGTGAGATCCTTGACGTTCTCTTCAGGGATCAGCACGGTTTTGATGCCACCGCGATGAGCTGCAAGCAGCTTTTCCTTCAGCCCACCAATGGCCAGCACCTCGCCCCGCAGGGTAATTTCACCCGTCATGGCGACATCAGCCCTTACCGGAATACCCGATAGTGCCGACACCAATGCAGTTGTAATGGCGATACCGGCAGACGGACCATCCTTGGGCGTTGCGCCTTCAGGAACGTGGATGTGAATATCCTTTTTCTCAAAGACACTATCGGCAAAACCCAATGCATGCGCCCGTGAGCGTACCACCGTGCGCGCTGCCTGCATGGACTCTTTCATCACATCACCCAGCAGCCCGGTGTGCTGAATATTACCTTTACCAGAGACCACAGCGACTTCAATGGTGAGCAGATCGCCACCGACTTCGGTCCAGGCCAGCCCAGTTACCTGGCCGATCTGGTTGTCTTTTTCGGCCATGCCGAAAGAATACTTGCGTACCCCCAGATAATGGCTCAGGTTGTCGGCCCTCACATGAATGGCCTGCGCAGCTGCCGCTTTGCCCTTGGCTGTCGGCTTGGCGGCAGTCACGGCACTGCTCAGCAGCTCCTTGATAACTTTACGGCAAATTTTGCTGACTTCGCGTTCCAGCGCCCGCACCCCAGCTTCACGTGTGTAATAGCGCACGATATCGCGCAGCGCCGATTCTTCGACAACCAGCTCGCCATCTCGCACACCGTTGTTCTTCATCAGCTTGGGCAGCAAGTGGTCCATGGCAATATGCACTTTTTCGTCTTCGGTGTAACCCGATAGGCGAATGACCTCCATCCTGTCAAGCAACGCTGGCGGGATATTCAGCGTATTGCTGGTGGCCACGAACATGACATCTGACAAATCGTAGTCAACTTCGACGTAATGATCCTGGAAGGTATGGTTTTGCTCGGGATCAAGCACCTCGAGCAATGCCGAGGCAGGATCGCCGCGAAAATCCATGCCCAGCTTGTCAATTTCGTCAAGCAAGAACAAGGGGTTGCGTACGCCCACACGATTCATATTCTGCAGAATCTTGCCCGGCAGCGCGCCAATATAGGTACGTCGGTGACCGCGAATCTCGGCCTCATCACGCACGCCGCCCAGCGCCATGCGCGTGAATTTGCGATTAGTTGCCCGTGCAATGGATTGCCCCAGCGAGGTTTTACCTACCCCTGGAGGCCCGACCAGACACAGGATAGGCGCTTTGACCTTATCGACGCGCTGTTGCACGGCCAGATATTCAAGAATGCGTTCCTTGACCTTTTCCAGACCATAATGGTCGTTGTCCAGTACTTTCTGTGCATTGATCAACGAATTGTTGATCCGACTTTTTTTCTTCCAGGGCAGACCGATGACCGTATCGATATAGTTGCGCACAACGGTTGCCTCTGCAGACATAGGCGACATCAGCTTGAGTTTTTTAAGCTCGCTATCAACTTTCTTGCGGGCTTCCTTGGGCAATTGTGCAGCTTCGATTTTCTTTTCGAGCTCTTCAATATCTGCGCCCTCTTCGCCTTCGCCAAGTTCTTTCTGAATCGCCTTGACCTGCTCGTTCAAATAGTAATCGCGCTGGCTTTTCTCCATCTGCTTTTTGACACGCCCGCGAATGCGTTTCTCAACCTGGAGAATATCGATTTCGGTTTCAATTTGGGCCAGCAACGCCTCAAGGCGGCCAGATGCGTCCAGTTCCTCGAGCAGCTTCTGTTTCTGTTCGAGCTTGAGCGGCAAATGGGAAGAAATAGTATCAGCAAGACGGCTGACCTCTTCAATGCCATTGAGGGAACTGAGTATTTCAGGCGGGATTTTCTTGTTCAGTTTGACGTACTGGTCGAACTGGGCAATGATGGTGCGACGCAGTGCCTCTATCTCAGAATTGCGAGTGTCACTCTGCTCGATGGGCAGAATCTGGGCTGAGAAATGCGACTCGGTTTCGATAATATTTTCTACGCGCGCGCGCTGCTGTCCCTCGACCAGCACTTTGACAGTGCCGTCGGGCAGTTTGAGCATTTGTAAAATTGACGCCACACATCCGATGTCGTACATATCATCGGGGCCGGGCTCGTCCTTGCTGGCCGATTTTTGCGCAACAAGCATAATCTGCTTGTCATTTTCCATCGCCAGCTCCAGCGCACGAATGGACCGGTGCCTCCCGACAAATAGCGGAATGACCATATGTGGAAACACGACCACGTCGCGAAGGGGCAACAGTGGCAATTGTGTTGATTCTGCCGGCAAAATCTGACTCGCTGACATAAGCTGATTCCTTGAAAAACGTTGTACTTCTACAGTAATTATGCTGTAGATGGAGCCTCTGGGGGCAATTTCAAGGTCGCCTGGATTAAATACCGGCGGTTTTTATGCAGGTCGCGCTATGATTGTTGCGCAGGGAATCGATCCTCCTGCTTGCATCCTGGCGCGACCTGTCCAGGCTAACCTGACCCCGTCAGGCAGCAGCATCTTTGAGCTTTTTCTCTTTGTTCTCCGAAGCTGTGTTTTCTTTGTCTTCAGCGAAAACCAACATGGGAGAACCGGATCCTTCAATGGCAGATTCGTCCAGCACTACTTTCACTACATTGCTCTGGGATGGCAGATCAAACATGGTATCCATGAGCGATGCCTCTAGAATGGAACGAAGCCCGCGCGCTCCGGTTTTGCGTTGCAGTGCCCTGTAGGCAATGGCTAACAATGCGGCAGGACGCACTTCGAGCTCCACTTCTTCCATGGCAAACAGCTTCTGGTATTGCTTGATCAGCGCGTTCTTCGGTTCAGTCAGAATCGTAACAAGTGCGGCTTCATCCAGCTCTTCCAATGTGGCGACAACCGGCAGGCGTCCCACCAGCTCTGGAATCAGGCCAAACTTGATGATATCTTCAGGCTCGACTTCGGAAAAGACCTCACCGATGCCTTTGGCAGATTTACCCTGCACTGACGCGCCAAAGCCGATACCGGATTTTTCAGTACGATTGCGAATGACCTTATCCAGGCCATCAAACGCACCACCAACAATAAACAGGATATTGGTGGTATCAACCTGTACGAAATCCTGGTTCGGGTGTTTGCGCCCGCCTTGCGGTGGCACCGAAGCAACCGTTCCTTCGATCAGCTTGAGCAGAGCCTGCTGCACGCCTTCTCCTGATACATCCCGCGTAATGGACGGGTTATCGGACTTGCGTGAAATTTTGTCGATTTCGTCAATATAAACAATAGCGCGCTGTGCCTTGTCGACATCATAATTACAATTTTGCAGCAGCTTTTGCACTATGTTTTCAACGTCTTCGCCAACATAACCGGCTTCGGTCAATGTCGTGGCATCTGCCATGACGAACGGGACGTCCAGCATGCGGGCCAGTGTCTGTGCAAGCAGCGTCTTGCCCGATCCGGTAGGCCCGATCAGCAAGATATTGCTTTTGGCAAGTTCGATATCATCTTTCTTGTTCAGGTCGCTGTGGCGTATGCGCTTGTAGTGGTTGTACACCGCTACTGCCAGATTGCGCTTGGGCTGATCCTGACCAATGACGTACTGGTCGAGAAACGACTTGATTTCGGCAGGCGAAGGCAACTCTGTCTTGATGGCCTCACGAGCTTCGTCCTGGGCACTGTCATGAATGATTTCGTTGCACAGCTCGATACACTCATCACAAATGAATATATTCCCAGGGCCCGAGATCAGCTTCTTGACCTCGTTCTGGTGCTTGTTGCAGAACGAGCAATGCAGGTTTTTGCCGTCGGTAGAACTTGGTTTATCTGCCATATCTGTAATTTGATTAATCTGATAAAAAGCAGGTCGACCTTCGTTAAAAGGTCGACCTGCACGAAACCTTTGAAAACAGTATATCAAATACTATGCAACGTCTGCCCGCGTAGCCAGAACTTTGTCAATTAATCCGTAAGTCTGGGCATCTTCGGCCGCCATATAATTATCGCGCTCGGTATGCTCGCGGATGCGCTCAATAGGCTGGCCGGTGTTCTTTGCAAGAATCTGATTGAGTCGCTCGCGCAAACTCAGAATTTCCTTGGCCTGAATTTCAATGTCGGAAGCCTGGCCTTGCGCGCCACCCAGCGGCTGGTGAATCATGATACGTGAATTGGGCAGGCTGAAGCGTTTGCCCTTGGCACCCGAACTGAGCAGGAAGGCGCCCATGCTGGCAGCGAACCCGGTACACATCGTTGACACATCGGGTTTGATGAACTGCATGGTGTCGTAAATGCCCAGACCGGCATATACCGCACCGCCTGGTGAATTAATATACAGGGAAATGTCCTTGTCCGGATTTTCCGACTCAAGGAACAACATCTGCGCAACGATAAGATTGGCTGTCTGGTCGTTTACCTGACCGACCAGAAAGACAACCCGCTCCTTGAGCAGGCGCGAATATATGTCGTAAGACCGCTCTCCGCGCCCGGATTGTTCAATAACCATTGGAATATAGCCCAGCGCCGAGGGGCGCACAGACTCGTCTCCGTGGACAGACGCGTAAAAGTCGGTAAAACGATTCATTATACAGTTCCCATTAATTCTTCAAACGGCACTTTTTCTTCAGTAACCTTGGCTTTTGATAAGATATGGTCAACAACGTTATCTTCAAGGACTACGGATTCAATTTCTGCACGACGCTCACGGTCGGTCAGATAATACGTGACCACCTGTTCGGGTTTTTCGTAGTTCTGTGCGAACTCTTCAATACGCGTACGAACCTGCTCAGGCGTGACCTGCAGTTTGGCGCTGTCGACCAGTTCGGCCACGATCAGACCCAGTCGAACACGGCGCTCGGAGTCGGACTTGAACGCATCGGCAGGAATATCCATCGTGTCGGCGTTGGGCATACCACGTTGCTTGAGATCTTCACGGGCGGCCACAATGCGACTTTGCACATCATTGTCAACCAATGATTTGGGCACATCGAAACTGGCAGATTTTGCCAACGCATCCATGACGCTGTTTTTGGTGCGGGCCTGAGTGCGGTTTTTGACTTCGCGCTCAATGTTGCTGCGCACTTCAGACAGCAGTTTCTCGGTATCGCCTTCCGGCTGACCCAGCGATTTGGCGAATTCGCTATCGACTTCCGGCAGTACCGGTACGGCCACTTCTTTTACAGTGATCGTGAACTCGGCTGTCTTGCCGGCAACTTCCTTACCAGGATAGTCTTCTGGAAAAGTAAGTGAGAATGCTTTGCTTTCACCGGCTTTCAAGCCGCTTGCAGCCTCTTCGAATTCGGGCAGCATACGGCCCTGGCCCAATTGGAACGGGAAGTCTTCTGCCTTGCCGCCCTCGAACTCAACGCCGTCGATCTTGCCGACGAAATCAACTGTTACACGGTCGTCTTTTTCGGCAGCGCGTTCGGCGTCGGCGCTGAACGTGGCACGCTGCTTGCGCAGAATGTCGATGGTATTGTTCACTTCCTGCTCGCCAACCTCTGCATTAAAGCGCGTAACTTCGAGCGCTTCCAGATCAGGAACAGACACTTCCGGATAAACTTCAAATTTTGCAGCAAAGCTTAACTGACCATCTGTAGCGTTTTCTTCCGTGGGCTCAATGGAAGGTGCACCGGCAACACGCAGTTTGGCTTCACGAATGGCTTCGTCAAACAACTGACCCACTTTCTGATTGATCACGTCGTAACGAACGCCAGGGCCGTGACTGCGTTCAATGACGGAAACGGGTGCTTTCCCGGGACGAAAACCCTGCACTTTGGCGGTGCGGGCAACGCGGGAAAGTTGGGTTTTGACTTCTTTTTCAACGTCGTCAATGGAAATTACCAGATTAACCTTACGTTCCAGACCTTCTAGAGTTTCAACCGTTGGCTGCATTCGTGGACCTTACTTATGAAATAATTTAAGAATAACCTCGTATTCTACCCAAAAATCGAAAAAAACATGCTTCGCGGCTGGCGTTTGAAAAAATTATGGGCGCCATGAGCCCCACTTTTTGGTATATTTTTATTTTATCCGATTACCCGTTTGCCCGAATGCAAAACTAAACTGGTGTAATTTAGTATGCTTTAGTAAGACGAGCGCAATTGCGCCATCTGCATTTGGTCTGTTATTTCAGTATATCGAAGGAGTTTACGATGTCCGACCCTATTCATGAGCCTGACAATGACCGTCATGGCACCGATCCGTCCGAGCCTTCGCAGGCTGCCCCTGACGACACGCCTGCCGGCAAATCGCCTGGCAAATCATTGTTCAGCAATGGCGGCTTTGTCATCGGCCTGATTATTTTCGGGCTTTTCACCGCGCTGATTACCTGGTCTGTCAGTTTTTCGGCTATGTTTTTTGGCGCTATCGGCTCGATGCTGTCTGTCGCCACCTGCGTTCTGGACCACGAACATATTCGCTTTTCCCGCGCCGAGCGCAATTGCAAGCTCGACGATGAAAACTGGGCCTATCTGGTCATCCGTGCTGTATTCGGCATGATCTTTGGTACCGCAGCCTATGTTTTTGCCTTCCAGAGCGTGCTAAGCGATACATCCTGGGCATCAGTGGCAACGATTGCCGCATTTTCCGGTTTTGTGTTCGATTACTTGCTCTTCAAACTCGGCAAATCCCGGAAATAATCCGCCAGGCCACTGACTGTGCTAAGCAACTGAGACTCAGCCACACAGCCACGGCGGCACTAAAAAGGTTCACGGTTTATCCCGTGAACCTTTTTTCATGTGTGTTTGATTTTGATTCAACACAAAGGCCGGGACACGCAGCCTGAAGGCTGGCGCCCCTGCATCTTCCGACCCAGCATTGCGCGCCTCTGCTTTACTTACCTGCCGCTGCCGCCTGATCCCGGCCGCGCAACCGTCCGCCAGAGGGCACCGATTGGGCGCCCAGCACCACGCCATTGATTGTACGGCCGTACAGGTTGTCATCCGCTGCGTGGAACCGCTCGCGCGTTTCCTGCACGTTGCCGGTAAACCGCGGATCCTGTGGTCGCTCGTGCGAATTCATGAAATAGGCCACATCCCACGCCTGCTGATCGGTCAGGGTATTGTCTTTTCCCAGCGGCATATTGGCTTTTATGAACGCAGCCGCATTGGGCATCTGATGCATTCCCGCTCCCCAGTTGAACGAGTCGTCGCCCCACAAGGCAGGAAACACGGTCACGCCTGCCGTCTTGCGCCCTTGCCCGTTGGCGCCATGGCAAACAGCGCACTGCGCTGCGTACACCGCTTTGCCGCGATCAAGATCCATTGGCTGCGCAGGCGCAGGCAAGCGCTTATAGCCCTGCCCTGCAAGCTTGACCCCGGTTGGGGCTTTGCTGGCAAGCCAGTACATATAGGATGAGAGGGCGACAATCGCCTCGGAATCGGCCGCTGGCGCCTTGCCATTCATGCTGTACTGAAAACAGCCCTGCAGTCTTTCGGCCAGCGTATTGACATGGCCGTTTTTCTTGCGATACGCAGGATATAGGACATAAGCGCCCCACATGGGTGCCGAGTCGGCGCGTCGCCCCGCATCAATATGGCAGTTGACGCAATTGAGCGAATTGCCCGTGTACTGCGGCAACAAACGGGAAGTATGTAAAAAATAGTTCTGCCCTTTTCTGACAGCCTCGCCGAACTCGTTATCAGGTATTGCATCGGCCGCCGGTGGCGAAAATCCCGTGGTATCGGCCGACATGGCTGCATTGGCTTGCCTTGGAGCAGCGGCTGTCGTTGCATGACCATCTGCAGGCTGGCCAGAATCCGCGGGCGCTGCCACGGAACCAACAGGCATGATCAGGCAAATAACTGTTGTCATGGCCACAAAATGCGTCGTGCGAAGGAATAAAAGACGGTTCATTATTGCCCCCCTGCTTGTGCTGTCGTCGCGCTGGCAGCAGCAGCGCCAATATCGTTTCCGAAATAGGCACTGACGCCGTCGATTTCCTCATCTGTCAGTTTGCGTGCCAGATGCGCCATCAGACCATGCGCGTCATCGGCGCGCGCACCCGTTTTCCAGGCCAGCAATTGGTTTTTGATGTACATGGCAGACTGGCCCGCCAAAGCAGGGAACGTGGGCGCAACACCGACGCCGCCCGGACCATGGCACTGCACACAGGCCGGCAGCCCGCGCGACCAGTCACCGCGCTGCGCCAGCCAGGCGCCCATCTTGCCTTTGGGATAGCTGTCCTGCAGTTGCACCGCGTGGGCCGGATCGATTACCGGCTTGAGGGACGCATACCAGACAGCAACGGCCTTTTTTTGCTCGGCGCTCAAGGCCTTGGCAATCGGCTCCATCACGGCCTGCTTGCGCTTGCCTTGGGCAAAATCCACAAGCTGGGCTTCAAGGTACACGGCCGGCAAACCGGCAAGAAAGGGAAACCCTGCAGCTGCCATGCCCTCGCCATTTGCGCCATGGCAGGCCATACAGGGCGCCTGGCCGGGAATGCCTTTGGCTGCAATACTTTTACCCTGCGCGATATCACCGGCAGACGCAATTTCTGTGGGCAGCCAAAGTACGCTACAAGCGCTCACGATTGCTGCAGCGGATATTCCGCTACGCTTTTTTCGATTTCTGTTCATCTTCTACTCCTAACCATAATGCTACTGCATTCATATATCTATTACTTATTAGTATATATTTTTTAGTAATTTTATAGAATCGACTGGTCGGGGTAAAGCAGGCATGTCCAGGTATCACAAATTCAAACGGACCATCACGGCGCATTGACGCACCGACATCATGCATCGACGACCGCCTTTGGTATCGAACGCACCAATATCGAATCAACACAAGCCAATTCAAATCACCATTCATGAATGGTAACGCCTTGCGCACCTTTTTATTCCCGTTGATGCTCCCTCGATGTGCTGTCCCACTGCTCCCTTAATGCGTCTACCTGCCGTGGCGCGCAAGCGGGTAAGGCTAGCTCCCGCTTGAGTTGCTCGACCCGCCGCAGCAACGAGATCTGTTTGCTGGCACGACTATTGCTTTAGCTCTATCGCTACTCACACATGCAATTTGCCTTTACTCATCCCGGAGCTGATAAATGAAACGTCGCAATGTTCTTAAAACCATGGTGTGCAGTCTTGCACTTGCATTTGGCTCTGGCGCGCTCAGCAGCAGTTGGGCCCAGGGTCAGATTGATCCATCCAAACCGCCGATCAAGATCGGCATACTGCATTCGCTGTCCGGCACGATGGCTATTTCCGAAACTGTGCTGAAAAATGTCGCGCTAATGCAAATCGACGCGATCAACAAGGAAGGCGGCATTCTTGGTCGCAAGGTAGAGGCCGTCATCGTGGACCCCGCTTCCAACTGGCCGCTGTTCGCAGAAAAAGCGCGTGAATTGCTCAGCCAGGAAAAAGTAGCAGCGGTTTTCGGTTGCTGGACATCGGTCTCGCGCAAATCGGTGCTGCCGGTCTTTGAAGAACTGAACGGCCTATTGTTCTACCCGGTTCAATATGAAGGCGAAGAAATGTCGCGCAATATTTTCTATACCGGCGCGGCGCCTAACCAACAGGCCATTCCTGCCGTTGAATATTTGATGAGCGAAGAAGGCGGCGGCTACAAGCGATTTTTCCTGCTCGGGACAGACTACGTCTATCCGCGCACCACCAATAAAATTCTGCGTGGTTTCCTGCATAGCAAGGGCGTTGCCGATAGTGACATACAGGAAGTCTACACTCCCTTCGGTCATAGCGATTACCAGACCATCGTGAACGATATCAAACGTTTTGCTGCGGGCGGAAAAGCCGCGGTCATCTCCACCATCAATGGCGACTCCAATGTGCCGTTCTATAAGGAACTCGGTAACGCCGGCGTCAAGGCAATAGATACGCCCGTCATCGCATTCTCCGTGGGCGAAGAGGAGCTGCGCGGCATCGACACCAAGCCGTTGGTTGGTCATTTGGCAGCGTGGAATTACTTTATGTCCGTGGACAATCCAGCCAATTCGGCCTTCAAAAAACAATGGGCGGATTACGCCGCTGCGCAAAAGCTGCCTGGCGCAGACAAACCGCTGACCAACGACCCCATGGAAGCGACCGTTGTCGGGTTGAAAATGTGGAAAGCTGCCGTTGAAAAAGCGGGCAAGACTGACGTGGATGCCGTTCGCGCGGCCATGATCGGTCAGAAAGTGTCAGCGCCGGACGGCTTCGAAATTCAAATGGGCAGCAACCATCATTTATACAAACCTGTCATGGTCGGTGAAATCCGTCCTGACGGGCAATTCGACATTGTCTGGCAAACAGAAAAACCCGTGCGCGCCCAGCCATGGAGCCCGTTCATTGCCGGCAATGAAAAAAAACCCGATGAAGTGAAATAAATGCGAACAATGACCCGGCCCGGCGGGCCGGTCATGCAACCGACAGCAAAAAATGGAAAGATCCGCATGAAACTCACCCCTTGCCTCGTTAAGGATTGGATTGGAAAACTGGCCATGATTGTCGGCGTTCTGCTTATGTCTGTAACGCCAGCCCATGCGAGCACGCTGACACCGGCCGATCTGAACGTGCTTGTTTCCGGCAGCTATGGGGAGCGCAAAGAGGCCATAGAAAAACTGGTGAACGCCGATCCTGCGGTCGCCCGTCCGCTACTGCAAAGCTTATCGCAAGGCACTGTGTTGGGCCTGCCCGATGGACGGCTCGTGATCAAGTCCGATCAAGGCTACACAGACCCCTTAACCGGTGAAAGCATCGCGCCTCCAACGGCGCCGACCCGTCAACCGATACTGAACAATGCACTGCGCCGACTGATCCAGAATGCGCTGGCCTCGATGAGTCTGTTCTCCCAGGACAAGACAATCCGCCGAATGGCCATTGAAAATATGCTGCGTCGCCCGGACAGCCTGTCGGCACAGCAGCTGGACCAGGCACTCAAGGCAGAAACCGATCCTGCGCTGAAACAAAAGCTCGATATCCTGCATGCCTTTGCGGCGGCAGCCGATCACAGCACAGCGCCCGAACAGCGACTGCAGGCCGTGCAATCGCTGGCCTCAGTCAACCTGCCCCATGCGCGCACCGTATTGAACAACATTATTTCCGAAGAAAATAATCCCCAGAGTGCAATCGCTGTTGCTGCCTCCGAATCGCTTTCACATATTGATGCGCGACAACGCAATTCGGCCCTTGCCAATAACGCCTTCACCGGTCTGAGCCTGGGCAGTGTGCTGGTGCTGGCTGCACTGGGACTGGCGGTGATTTATGGCCTGATCGGCGTGATCAATATGGCGCATGGCGAATTTCTCATGTTGGGCGCCTACGCTACCTATCTGACGCAGCGCGCCTTTCAGACCTGGATGCCCGAGTGGTTCGACTACTACCTGCTTGCGGCGCTACCCGTGGCATTTCTAACAGCGGCTGCCGTGGGTATCCTGATCGAATGGTTGATTATTCGTCACCTGTACGGTCGCCCCCTGGAAAGCCTGCTGGCCACTTTTGGCGTAAGCCTGCTGATGATGCAGACGGTACGCCTGATCTTTGGCGCGCAGAATGTGGACGTGGCCAATCCAATCTGGATGAGCGGCTCTTTTGCACCGCTTGCTGCCTGGTTACCGGCTTTCGCGGTTCCCTACAACCGGCTCATTATTCTCGCTTTTTCTATTGCAGTTGTCATTAGCCTGCATCTGGTCCTGAACCGTACCCGCCTGGGGCTTTTCATCCGCGCTTGTACCCAGAATCGCACAATGGCAGCCTGCGTAGGCATCCGAACCCGCAAGGTAGATGCTTACGCCTTTGCGCTGGGAACCGGCATTGCCGGCCTTGGCGGGGTCGCACTGTCGCAAATCGGCAATGTCGGCCCCGATCTGGGCCAAGCATATTTGATCGATTCATTTATGGCCGTGGTGCTCGGCGGCGTCGGCCAGCTTATCGGTACCGTGCTTGGCGCTTTCGGCCTGGGCGTCCTGAGCAAGCTTGGCGAGCCGTTGCTGGGAGCGGTATTGGTGAAGATTGTCATCCTGCTGCTGATCGTTGCCTTTATTCAAAAACGTCCCCAGGGCCTGTTTGCCCAGAAAGGCCGCAGCGCGGCGGAGGCTTAACGCTCATGACTACATCATTCGAACTGAATATTCCTGAACGGGCACCGCTGTTCTCGCGTACAGGCTGGCTGACACTGTGCGCCGTGGTGATCGGTGTATTCCTGGTCACCCTGCTCGGTACGCAATGGGCCGCTCCCGGGAGCACGCTACATATCAGCGACTATGCACTCACGCTTGTCGGCAAGATGCTTTGCTATGCCATTGTGGCCATGTCGCTTAATCTCGTTTGGGGCTACTGCGGTATTCTCAGCCTGGGGCATGGCCTGTATTTTGCCCTGGGAGGCTATGCCATGGGCATGTATCTGGTGCAAGCACCCGCGCCCGGGCAGGAGTCGGCAGGGCTGCCGGCGTTTACGTTCCTGCTGAACTGGACCCAATTGCCGTGGTACTGGGCCGGCACCCAGACCCTGGCCTGGGTACTGATTCTGGCGGCGCTGGTGCCAGCAATCGTCGCGTTCATCTTCGGCTACTTCGCCTTTCGTTCGCGCATCAAAGGCGTGTACTTGTCCATCATGACACAGGCGGTGACCTACGCCGCCATGCTCCTGTTCTTTCGCAACGAGACCGGATTCGGCGGCAACAACGGCTTCACCGATTTCAAGTCCATCGCAGGCTACTCCATCAGCACGACCGAAACCCGTACAGTGCTTTTTCTGATTAGCTTTGCAGTGCTCGTCTTGGTATTTGTACTGGTTCAATGGATCATGAAATCCCGGTTTGGCAAGGTGATAACTGCGATCCGCGACAGTGAAAGTCGCGTCATGTTCATCGGATTCAATCCATTGCAGTACAAACTGGCGATCTGGACGTTGTCGGCCCTACTGTGCGGGATTGCGGGTGCTTTATATGCGCCGCTGGTGGGTATTATCAACCCAGGTGAAATGTCACCCGTCAATTCAATTGAAATGGTGATCTGGGTAGCCGTGGGCGGTCGCGGATCGCTGATCGGCAGCATCCTGGGCGTATTCACGGTCAACGGTGCAAAAACGTTCTTCACAGCGTTCATGCCGGAATACTGGCTTTACGTCCTTGGGGGACTGTTTGTTGTGGTGACCCTGTTCATGCCCAAAGGGCTGATCGGGCTGTTTTCACGGCGTCGCAAACAACCGCTTACGTCTGGTTCGAACGCGGCTCCGGCCTCGGAGGCGGTATGACTGATATCCACGCTGACACTACCGGCGCCGGTGGCACGATCACCCATCTGGCCCATTTTGCCGAATCAGGAAAAATCGATACAACACACGGCGTCGTGCTGTATGTAGAAAACCTGACCGTCAAATTCGATGCCTTCTGCGCTATCAATGACTTGTCCCTGTACATCAAAGAGGGTGAACTACGCTGCATTATTGGCCCCAATGGCGCTGGAAAAACAACCCTGATGGACGTGATTACCGGAAAGAGCGGCCATCGCAACGCGACTATCGAAGGCCAGGTCTATCTTGGCCAAACGCTGGATTTGCTGACAATGCAGGAACCGCAGATCGCGCAACTGGGTATCGGCAGGAAATTCCAGAAGCCCTCGGTATTCGAAAGCCAGCCGGTCTGGGAAAACCTGTATCTGGCCGATGCCGGAGATCGTCGCTGGCACAGCGCATTAAACGCGCGCATAACCGCAGACGTGCGCCATCGCATTGAACATGCACTGAGCATTATGAAGCTAGAGAGCGTTGCCTATCGGGCTGCGGGTGAACTGTCGCACGGCCAGAAACAACGTCTGGAGATTGGTATGCTGCTGATGCAAAAGCCTGCGTTACTGCTGCTAGACGAACCAGTGGCCGGCATGACAGACCGCGAAACGGCCGAGCTTGCTGAAATACTCCATCGCATTCGTGGCACCTGCTCCATTGTCGTGGTGGAGCACGATATGGGCTTTGTTTCAAACCTGGCAGGCGATCAGGGCACCGTAACCGTCCTGGCTGCCGGAACAGTACTGGCGCAAGGGACCATGCAGCAAGTACAGCAGGATCCTCAAGTCATTGAATCCTATCTCGGCCGCTAATCAAGGAATGCGTACCATGCAGCTCAGCGTACAAAACGTCAATCAGTATTATGGCGGCAGCCATATTCTCCGCGATATTTCATTTGAAATAGAAGCAAATGCCCTGACCGCCCTGCTGGGTCGTAACGGCGCGGGTAAAACCACACTGCTGCGCAGCCTGCTTGGCGTCGTACCCATTCGTAACGGGCAGATCAGCTATGCCGGCAACGATATCAGTCGCATGGGGACCGCCGACCGCATCGCCCAGGGCATTGGTTATGTGCCACAGGGACGCGATATTTTCCCCCGACTGAGCGTAAAGGAAAATCTGCTGGTCGGCGCAGCATCACGCAAAACACCTAAAGGAATACCAGCCTTCATTTACCAGCTTTTTCCAGTGCTCAAGGAAATGGAACATCGCAACGGCGGAGATTTGTCAGGTGGACAACAACAGCAATTGGCGATTGCCCGGGCCCTCATGGGCGAACCACGACTGCTGATTCTGGACGAGCCCACCGAGGGCATTCAGCCAAATATTATTCAGCATATCGGCAGAACGCTCAAATTTCTTGTTGCAGATCATGGAATGACTGTGCTTCTTGTTGAACAATATCTGGATTTCGTCAAACTTATTGCCGACGACTATCTTGTCATGAACCGCGGCGTCATTATTGCCAAGGGAAAAGGCGTAAATATTGATGCAGACGGTATTGAACGTCACATTAGTGTGTAACCGCAAATGTCAGCTGTCATCCGAACCGAACGCTGGGCTGCAACTCTCGCATTGGCATTTTCTTGCCAACCGTCCGGGCGCAGTGCCCTGACCAGCAATGTCCATACAGGTCCATTGCTGGTGCAGAAGCCCCTTTATCCAGAAGGACCTGCCGTTTGCCATGCAACGATATTACATCCACCATCCGGTATTGCGGGGGGCGACGAACTGAACATTGATGTGACCGTGCATGATGCTGCCCATGCAGTACTGACCACGCCCGGGACAACACGCTGGTACAAAGCCAATGGTAAACCCGCAAGCCAGACCGTAACGATCCGCGTGGAAGCTGGCGCAAGCCTGGACTGGCTGCCACTGGAAAATCTGATATTTGAACAGGCTGACGCCAGTAACGACACCCATATCCAACTTGCCGCCGGTGCGCACGCTATCGGCTGGGATTGCTATCAACTGGGCAGCGTCATCGCACAGGGACACTGGCAGGCTGGCCTGATCACCATCCATTCCACTCTACATTACGACGGCAAACTGATATGGACTGAAGCGGGTCAGGTCGATGCACAGCATCCGATCAGGCACCGTGGCGCAGGACTGGCCAACTTTCCGATCATGGCTACGGTCTGGAGTGTCGGTCCCGTAATTAGCGCCGAACAAATGGAGCAGCTTACCGCGAGCTTACCTTGGACCGACAGGCTGCGCGCAGGCGCCAGCCAGATTTCACTTGATGCATCCACCAGCCTGGTCTTGGTGCGCCTGCTTGGGACACACGCTGAAGCAGTCAGACAATTAATGATCGCGTGCTGGCAGCATTTGCGCCCACTGCATCTGGGCATTGCTGCGATTCCCTTGCGGCTGTGGCGCACCTGATCCAATAACCGGCCCGACTATTTAAATTTGTACTTGCGGAGAAAACCATGGATCTGACCCCCAGAGAAATAGACAAACTGCTGATATTTACTGCAGCACTGCTCGCGGAGCGGCGCCGCAGCCGGGGCCTCAAGCTTAATTACCCCGAGGCGGTCGCCCTGATCAGCGCCGCCCTGCTTGAAGGCGCCCGCGACGGCAAGACCGTTGCCCAGCTCATGCATGAAGGCACGCAAGTGCTCACTCGCGACGATGTGATGGACGGCGTACCCGAAATGATTCCAGATATCCAGATCGAAGCTACTTTTGAAGACGGCACAAAACTGGTCACCGTCCATCATCCCATTGCCTGAACACTGAATCGACCAGCCAGCGGCGAACCTGCCCTGCTCCTGTTTCTAAATACAAAGGAAAATCCCATGTTTCATGCACCTGCCACCCAAATGCGAAAAATGCTGACAGCACTCGCGCTACTCAGCCTGGCTCAGCCAGTGCTGGCCCATCCCGGGCATCCTGGGCACACCGATACCATATCCATGCTGACAGATGGACTGCTGCACCCGCTGGCCGGCCCCGACCATCTGCTGGCCATGCTCGCTGTGGGGGTCTGGAGCGCCTTGGTGTATCCGTCTATCAAGCGCGCGGTCTACGTCCCGTTGTCGTTTTCAATAATTCTACTTGTAGGCGCGCTGATGGGTATGGCAGGACTGCACATCCCCCTGGTCGAGCCACTGATCATGGCCTCGCTGCTGGTGCTGGGTCTGATGCTGGCCGGAATGACCAGGCTACCACTACCCGTGGGCGCCGTGCTGGTCGCGTTCTTTGCCTTCTTTCACGGTGCTGCGCATGGACTGGAACTGCCTCAAGGCGGTACGGCCATCGTGTTTATTCTGGGCTTCATGGTCTCTACCCTGCTCATTCACTGCACCGGCATGGTTGCCGGCGCGATACTGACACGTCGTCATGTCTGGCCAGCACGGCTGGCCGGCGCAGGCATCGCTTCGTATGGAGCGATATTGATGCTGACCGGTCACTAAGCAAGGGGACAAATCATGATTCCAGGTGAAATCATTGCCGCCGACGGCAACATCGAAATCAACACGGGCCGAACCACGATTGTCCTTGAAGTGACCAATACAGGCGATCGCCCGATCCAGGTTGGATCACATTATCATTTTGCCGAAGCCAATGCGGCGCTGCTGTTTGATCGCCAGTTAGCCCGGGGGTATCGATTGAATATTGTTGCCGGCACAGCAGTGCGCTTCGAGCCGGGGCAAATCCGTACCGTCCAGTTGGTGGCATTGGCCGGC
Organism: Advenella sp.; assembly: GCF_052108595.1. Taxonomy (NCBI): domain Bacteria; kingdom Pseudomonadati; phylum Pseudomonadota; class Betaproteobacteria; order Burkholderiales; family Alcaligenaceae; genus Advenella; species Advenella sp. The sequence continues at coordinate 37,906 of NZ_JBQEAU010000004.1, read as the reverse complement.
GACAGGCGCGTATTCGGCTTCACAGGAAAGGTCATGGGAGCACTGGAATGACAAATATATCAAGGCAGGCCTATGCCGAAATTTTTGGTCCCACCATCGCAAACGGCGTAGCCGACCGTGTTCGACTTGCCGATACCGAACTGTTTATAGAAGTTGAACAAGACTTCACCATATTCGGAGAAGAAGTCAAATTTGGCGGAGGCAAAGTCATTCGCGACGGCATGGGGCAAAGCCAGCGATGCACGGCCGACTGCGCCGATACGGTCATTACCAATGCACTCATCGTTGACGCCATCGCCGGTATTATCAAGGCCGATATTGGTATCAAAAACGGCCATATAACGGGTATCGGAAAAGCCGGTAATCCTGACATCCAGCCCGGCATCACCATCGTCATCGGCCCCGGCACGGAAATTATTGCCGCTGAAGGTTTTATCGTTACCGCAGGCGGTATTGATACCCATATTCACTTTATCTGTCCACAACAGATCGAAGAGGCTATATCCTCTGGTATCACAACCATGATCGGCGGCGGCACCGGCCCCGCAACAGGCACGTTCGCTACCACCTGCACCCCGGGGCCATGGCATATCCATGCAATGCTCGGTGCAACCGATGCCTTTGCGATGAATATCGGTCTTCTTGGCAAAGGCAATGCCAGCGACCCGGCTCCGCTACTGGAACAAATACATGCCGGTGCCCTTGGCCTGAAACTGCACGAAGACTGGGGTACCACGCCGCAAGCCATCGACACCTGCCTGGGCGTGGCCGACCAGACCGATACACAAGTGGCCATTCACAGCGACACCCTGAACGAGTCGGGCTTTGTCGAGGCAACCCTGGCCGCCTTCAAGGGCCGCACCATCCATACCTTTCATACAGAAGGTGCGGGTGGCGGTCATGCACCTGATATCATTCGCGCCGCGGGCATGCCCAATGTGCTGCCCGCTTCGACCAACCCGACCATGCCTTTTACCCGCAATACGATTGACGAACATCTGGATATGCTGATGGTTTGCCATCATCTGGATGCATCCATCGCGGAAGACCTGGCATTTGCCGAAAGCCGAATCCGCCGGGAAACCATCGCAGCCGAAGACATCCTGCATGACCTGGGCGCCTTTTCGATCATGAGTTCCGACTCGCAGGCCATGGGGCGTGTTGGCGAAGTTATTCTTCGCACCTGGCAAACTGCAGACAAAATGAAGCAGCAACGCGGCAGCCTGGCCGGCGACCCCAGCCATGCAGACAACAACCGCGTCAAACGCTTTATTGCCAAATACACCATCAACCCGGCTATTGCACATGGCATAGCCCATAAGGTAGGGTCAATACAGAGCGGCAAACTGGCCGATCTTGTGCTGTGGCGACCCGCATTCTTTGGGGTTAAGCCAAGTCTTATTATCAAAGGCGGCATGATCGCTCACGCGGTCATGGGCGATCCGAATGCTTCTATCCCAACACCACAACCGGTGCATTACAGAAAAATGTTCGGCTCCTTCGGGCGTGCGCTGAAAACCTCGCTGGCCTTTGTGTCCCAGGCAGGATTTGACAACCCCGCCGTACACGCATTGGGTCTGAACAAAACGCTGTCCCCCGTCAGCGGCTGCCGCAATATCGGCAAGCGCGATATGGTGCGCAATGACTGGCTGCCCGATATACGGGTCGACCCGCAAACCTACCAGGTTTTTGCCGATGGCCAGATCCTTAGCTGCGAGCCGGCCAAAACATTACCGATGTCCCAGCGCTATTTTCTATTCTGATATTTCACCCTTCTCCCAGGAACCCGTTTGAAATGACGCGTACTGT